>JBPCOJ010000127.1:0-14111 GCA_051000345.1 Pyrinomonadaceae bacterium
TGCGGCGGCGCTGTGCGTGTGATGCGTGGAAGCATCTTTGGAATTAAAGCGGGCATCTTTACAGGGTAGCTTTCCGCGTGCGCGAATCAAAGTTCGGAGGTGTGAGATGCAAAGCAAATTAAAGAGTCAAATGTGGACGGCGGTTTTGTGCGCATTGGTGGCAACGGCTGTGCTGTTTGTCGATTCGAGCGCGCAGCAGCAGGGACGGCGCAGGCGCAAGCCGTCAAGACGCTCCACCTATCCTGTGTCGCGCGCGCGAACTTCCGCCGCGACGAACGCGCAATCGGATTCGCCTGAAATTATCAGCACCGAAGATGGTTCCGTGAACGGATCGAACGTCAATGCGCAGCCGGGCAACGGAGCCACCAATCGAAACCGCTCCGCTTCGGGATCGACTACACGCACGGATTCCGAGAGCGAACTAACGCGCCGCGCCTTGAACAAATTGTCTATGGATGCCGATTACGAAAGGCTCTCGCGCGCCGAGCAGCGCGCCGAAAGTCTGAATGCGCAATTGCGCGACGTAGTCACCAGACAAGCCGATTTACAAGCGCGCGCGGAACAGCTCGACATTGATTTACAGCCGGGAAACATCGAACGCAGTCTCGCGGGCGTCGGCTCGCTTCACCCGGAGGAATTGCGCGCGCAAAGGCGTCGCCAACTCGAAAGCGAGAAAACGAGAGTCCGCAGTCAACTCGATCTGCTGGATAAAAACCGCGCGAGTCTGGAAACTTCCATCGCCAGCGCGGACGCTGAAGCAAACCGCTTGCGCCAGCGCGTTGACGCCGCGAACGCCGCGAGTGCCGCGACGCAAACAAACGCTAATTCATCAAACACTAATTCATCGAACAGTAACTCATCGTCGCAGACAGGCGCGGGCACGGCGGGCGCGACTGCCAGCCCGTCGCCGTCACCTTCGCCTTTGCCAAACGACTCGCGCACTCCTCGCTAATCCGCCGTTGACGTTTCTTTCAATGCGCTGCGTGCGGTGCAGGAAGGATTAGCCATCTAATTGAAGAATACACGTCGAAGAATACATGGGAACGATTGGGCTGGAAAATCTGTACAGTTTGATTAACGAAGCGAACAATCGCGGCGAGCGTGTCGTGGTCGCAACCGTCGCGCACACGCTCGGTTCGACGCCGCAGCGACGCGGCGCGAAAATGCTTTTCTTCGAGAACGGCGAAGTCGCCGGTACTGTCGGCGGCGGCTGCATCGAAGCTGAAGTATGGGCGGAAGCGCGCGAAGCTTTACGCACCGCACGGCCTGCGCTTCACAAATTCAGTTTGACGGCGGACGCGGCGAGCGAAGAAGGCATGGTTTGCGGCGGCACGATGGAAATTTTCATAGACGTCTGGAAGCCGGAAACGGAAAGCGGTGAGTTATAAATGATGAACGAGATGCGATGATTCACGCTGACCATCACAATTCATCGTCTCTTTCGATCACAAAAGCCGTCGCCGGAATTTTGCGGGAATCTTCCATCGCTGCGCTCGCAACGCTCATCTATGCGCGCGAAGGCGTCGGCGCGAAAATCTTAATCGACGAATCGGGCGCGCAGACAGGAACATTCGGCAATGATGAATTAGATAAGGGCGTCGCGCAGCACGCCGCAAAGTTTTTAGCTTCACGCGCCGAGGCTGCGACCTTCGGCACGCAGGATTTCGCCGCGCGCGTCTCCAATGAATGGAGGAACGCGCGCGTATTATTCGAGCGGATCGAGTCGGAGCCGCGCGTCGTCGTGTGCGGCGCGGGGCATGTCGGCGCGCAGCTTGCCAGACTTGCGCGGCTCGTTCATTACCGCGTGACGCTGATTGATGACCGCGCGGATTTCGTCGCGCGCGAACATTTTCCAGACCAAGACATAGAGCTTGTCGCCGCCGCAGACTGGCGCGAAGCGACGCGGGCTGTGATCGGCGCTTCAGGGCGCGGCGTGTATGTCGCGGTGGTCACGCGCGGGCATAACGAAGACGAAGAATGTTTGCGCGCTGTCGTCGAAGCACGCCCCGCTTACGTCGGCTTGATCGGAAGCCGTCGGCGCACAAACATCGTGCTGCAAAGATTGCGCGAAGAAGGCGTTGCCGAAGAATGTTTGCGGGAGATTCGCGCGCCTATCGGTCTGGACATCCAAGCCGTTTCGCCCGAAGAAGTCGCGCTCGCCATTCTCGCGGAGATGATCGCCGTGCGGCGCGGCGGCACGGGCGCGCCGCTCTCTGCATGGCGACGCAAGTGAGAGATGTTTTGTAGTTAAAGCAGGAATGGAAGAATCGCCGGAACGCGTTTGGCGTAAGCGTCATACTCTGCGCCGAAGGCTTCGCGCAAAAGTTTTTCTTCGCTACGCACGCGTATCATCGTGCCGACGCCGAAGATCAGCAGGGCAAACAGCAGCGCCAACGGACGGCTGAAAGCCAAGCCTGTTGCCAGCAACATGCCGAGCATTCCTGTGTAAATGGGATGCCGCGCAAGCCTGTATGCGCCTTCGGTGACAAGGCGATGTTCATCCACTAAGCGCGCCGACAAACTCCATTCTTTGCCGAGCGTGCGCACTGCCGCGTTCATTATCCAGATTGAGCCGACGACGAGCGCCAGCGTGACGATGGCGAGCGCGATCCTGCCCGCTTTATCGAACATCCCGGTTGAAGCGAAAGTGCCGCGTCGCACATACCACACCACGCCATAACTTACGCTCTGCAACGCGAGGCCGGCGAGCGATGTGCGGTCGCGTTTGCGCGCGGGCGCAGGCTCGGGCGACGGGTTCTTGCGAAACATGAAAATGAAAATAAAGGAGAGCCAGCCGATTAACAGTGCGGCCAAAGCGATGAGCGATGCAGGTTCCAGCTTAATTTTCATCAATGACTCCGTAAGAGAACTCGATCCACGAAAGCTGCTGCCGTGCGTGTGATGTAAAGAGTGTACCGGATGAATTGTGTAAACGAGTTTTCGTCCGGCGTCGGCACGCGGCCTTCAAAGATAATGGAAAAAGCCTGATCGCCTTGACTCCAATGTGGAATCGGCATCGTCCGCTTTTTCGCGCTATTGCGCAAGGCTAAATAGAGCATCTCGAACGCCGCTCCGTCATTTCGGGACGAGTCTCTCGTCTTGATAATTTTGCGTGACGACCGGGAAGCCTTTTACACAACCTTTTCTGATAAATCATCGAAGCGCTGCCGGAGTCGGCCACCAGTCATGAGTTGATCGCGTTCTACGAAGCCATTGTACGTCTCTAGCATGTTTTGCTAACCCGCTCTCATGCAAGTCCCTGTCCTTTACACTTTACGCACTAAGCACAAAAGGAAATGAAGCACCGTGCTCCATTTCCTTTTTGCCATGTTTGACGGCTTTTCAGAGTCGAGTGACAGGATGCGGAATCGAATGGCAATTATGTAAATTGCACACACGTCTTGCCCCGCCACTCTCTTTGCCTGTGCTCTTTAACATCGCGGCTCGAGTGATGTTATTGTTTGCAAACAGAATCATTACGCGTTGTCAGAGCGCCGAATCTGTCCTGATACTCCTTAGACGTGACGAAGGCGCAGACCATCGAATGATAGTTGCCCGGCACGCGGTTGTTCAGCACATCGAGCCAGAACTGATAGCCGTCCGGGTCTGCATCACGGCGCAGATAACCGAAATATTCTGCCAGCACAAAGGCTGCGTTGTATTCCTGCGTCTGGAATGTCCCGTTATTCGCTATCTTCTGCAGCACGCTGGCTCTGGTCTCGCTTTGATTATTCAAGCCCGCGATCAGATTGTTGCGCGTCGCCGTGTCCGGCGTGACGCTCATGTTACGGTACAACTGGTCAACATAAGATGCGTTGTCGAGATTGCCGTAAGCAGGATTGACTGACTGGGCAGCCACGACCGCCTGACCCGTAGCAAGGTCTGAGCCGCCGATGACTTGATTGCGCCCTCTGGTGTACTCCAGATAAGTCGCCTGCCTGCCGAAACTCGTCTTGAAGATGCGATAGACGTAGAAGCCCGTCTGCTGGTATTCCTGTTCGATGAAGAAAGCTGCGGCAACATCGCGGCGCTTGCGGTTGACGCACGTTTGATCCGCGCCGCACTGGGTAATCTCACCCGTCCAGTACGCGAGGCCTCCGGCGTCAGGCTCGCGGTTGAGAATGTCGTGATACTGCTGGACGACAAACTTACGCGCATCATCAATACTATTAACGCTGGTATCCGTCGTCGTATCGAGAAGCGACACGGTGGCGGTTCTCTGCGCGCCGAGCGTTGCGCCCGTCGGATTGCTCAAGGTAAGCGCCAGCGTTTCGATTCCTTCGATATAAGAGTCTTCGTTGTCCAGAAGGGTGAAGGTCTTGGTGGTGTCTCCGGCGGCGAAGAACACCGTGCCCAGCGCGATGGTGAAATCGCTCTTTTGTCTGGCGGAATTATCGCTGGTCGCGTAATCAACGGTGGCCGCGCCGGAAGCATCCCCGCTGCGCGTGACAGTGATTTGCAGGCTGCCGCCATTCTCCGCAAGGCTGTACGCGGCTTGGCTGAACTGTACTGTCAGAGGAACGGGCGTCGGGCTTGGCGACGGAGTCGGCGAAGGTGAAGGACTCGGTGTCGGCACGGGAGTGGGCGACGGAGTCGGAACCGGCGTCGGCGAAGGTGTCGGAACCGGTGTTGGTGTTGGCGTCGGAACCGGTGTCGGTGTTGGCGTCGGCGAAGGTGTCGGTGTCGGAGCGGCGGCCGTGTCGAGGATCGTGCCGATTCCCTGATTATCGGGAATCCGCGCGCCGCCCTGTGCGTTCGTCAAATTAACGGCGAAGGTCTCGGCAGTTTCTGTGATCGTATCGCCGAGCACGGTGACGGTCACCGTCTTGGTCGTCTCACCCGGCGCAAAGACAAGTGTTCCGGCAGCGGCCACGTAGTCCGAACCTGCTATTGCTGTGCCGTCAGCCGTTGCGAAGTCTACGGAAAGGCTGACGCTGTTGGAGCGTGAAAGGCTGACTGTAAAAACTGCCGACGTTGAGCCGCTCGCAGGCTCCGAAACCGTCACGTCGTTGATCGTGAATTCGGGCAAGCCTTCACTCTCGAATGAGCCGATGTCGCTTTGTGCGCCGCCGACTCCGTCGCCGTCTTGCGGGCGTGATACGCCGCGCTGATCGGTAGCGAGTGCGGTAGTGCCGGCGTCAATCGCCGGGCTACCGGCAAGCAGCGCCCGTGTAAATGTCAGGCCGCCGTTGTCCTGCAATGGGCCGAGGCGTGGATTGATCGGGCTTCCGGTTGAGCCGAGTTGATTGGTGGTAGTGCCTAAGCCCGTGCTGCCGTCGGCGTTGCCGACCAGATTGCTGGTGCCGGAGAAGGTGCCTTTGAGATCGGTGCCATCGGGAGCCGTGTTGAGAGCGATGAGCGAGTTGTTTAAGACGGCAGTGAAAATGTTGTATACGCCGCCGCCGCCGTTAGTGGCCGTGTTGCTGCTAATGGTGCTGCTGTTGAGCGTTAATGTCGCCGCTGTTCCGCCGAAGTTTGCGATGCCGCCGCCACGGTCTCCGGCAGTGTTTCCGTTGATGGTGCTGTTGGTGGCAGTCACCGTGCCGCTGATGCCATTGAATATGCCGCCGCCGTTACCGACAGTGGCGGTGTTCCCGTTTAATGTACTGCGTGTAATGTTCAGCGTGCCGCTGTTGTTAATGTATATGCCGCCGCCGTTGCCGTTCGCGGTAGTGTTGTTGCTAATGGTGCTGTCAATTATATTCAGCGTACCGCTGTCGTTCACCCAGATGCCGCCGCCGCCGTTGGTTGCGGTGCTGTTGCTGAGGACGCTGTTGTTGAGCGTCAACACAGCGCTGTCACCCATGTAGATACCGCCGCCGACGCCGCCGAAGCTGATGCCGCTGCTACCCTGACTGAGGGTCAGGTTGTTGAGATTGACGACTGCGCTGTTGACGAGCGTGAAGATGCGGAAGGTATTGTTGCCTTTCACGGTCACGCCTCTGCCCGTCGTGTTGTCTATCGTTAAAGGCGACAAAGGAAGGTCTGGCAACTGGCTGACGAGAGAAATCGTGTACCGGTTGGCCGCGCTGTTGTAGCCGGGGTCAGTTAGCGCGATGTTGAAGTTGACGGTGTTCGCTGCGCCGTTAGTGTTAGCGTCTATAATCGCTTGCCGCAGGCTTCCCGCTCCGGCATCAGCCGTTGTTGAAACAGTTAGAGTTGCAGCTTGGACGCTTTGCGAGGCAAAGACAAGCAAGCTGAATAGTAGTGTCGAGAGCGCAACGCCGGATATTCGAGGGATTGACCGCATAGATATTTCTCCTGAAAGATGAAGTGTAAAGCTTACGGGAAGCTTGGCTGATAGTGTTGATTTGGATTTCGTGAGAAGCGGCTTCAAAGAACGGAGAAGCGCGTCTGACGGCTTCTCTAGTGCAAGGGTCATGCCGCCGGACTCAATATAATTTTGTTAAACTTTGTTAGTGTTTGTGGCTTTTTGTTTTTACTACCGGAAGTTGCGATATTTTGTGTCCTGTTTTTTGTGGCGATTGTCAGCAGATTGGTGCGGAAAGGGGCAGGAGGAGTGAGCTTCCCGAATTACGAACGTGGTTTTCGGGGGAAGGATGCTCGGTGTGTGCTTCGGAAATCTATCTTGTGCTTGGCGAGCATACGGTCGAGGGTTTTACGGTCAACGTTCAGTATCCGCGCGGCGGCCAATTTGTTGCCGCCCGTGTGTTCGAGCAGGCGTGCGACGTACTCGCCCTCCAGTCTCTCCAGAGTCATCCAGTCTTCAACCGTGAGGATCGGACTTTTATCCGGCGCGGCAATTGTCTTTTCGGTGGACGGATGAGCGGCGCTATGGCGTATGTCTTTCGGCAGATCTTCGGGACGCACGGTGTGGTCGCAAAGCGCAGCGGCGTGCAGCACGGCGTTTTCCAGTTCGCGTATGTTGCCCGGCCACGCGTACTCTTCGAGCAAGCGGACGGCCTCGCGCGAGAATCGCAGGCGCGGCTCGTCTCCGGCGCGCACGCGCCCGGCGAAGTGCTTGACGAGGAGTAGAATGTCTTCGCGCCGCTCGCGCAGCGGCGGCAGATGTAGGTTAATGCCGTTAAGACGATAGAAAAGGTCTTGGCGGAAGCGCCCTTCGCGTACCTCCGCTTTCGGCTCGCGGTTAGAGGCGGCGATAACGCGCACGTCAATGCGCAATGAGCGGTTCGCTCCGACACGGCGAATCTCGCCCTGCTGCAATGCGCGCAGCAGCTTTACTTGAAAGTCCAAAGTCGTTTCCGCAATCTCGTCGAGGAGGATCGTGCCGCCGTCCGCTTCCTCGAACAATCCGGGGCGGTCGCGTTCCGCTCCCGTGAAGGAGCCGCGCATATGTCCAAAGAGTTCCGATTCGATCAGCTCGGAGGGAAGCGCGCCGCAGTTGACGGCGACGAAGGGCTTCGGGGCGCGCGGGCTACCGTAGTGGATGGCGCGCGCCACGACCTCTTTGCCCGTCCCCGACTCGCCCGTGATGAGCACCGGCAGTGAAGTCGCGGCGAGGCGTCCGACCATCTTCATGACGTTGATGAGGGCCGGACTCTTGCCGATCAAATTGAGGTCTGAGGCGCGTGCGGAAGCTGCCGGCTCTTCGGTTTCGACATGCCGCTGTTTCTCGAACCGCTTGCGCACCGCCTTCGATAATTCTTCCACGTCACGAATGCCGAAGGGCTTCAGCAGATAATCGTAAGCGCCGAGTGCCATAGCGTCCATGGCGTCTGCTGCCGAACCGTATCCGGTCATTAAAACGATCTGCGCGTCCGGCTGCTTCTCGACGAATTGTCGAAGCACATCGAAACCGCTCACCCCTCCGAGCAGGACATCGCAGAAGACCAGCGACCATCGTTGCTCGGCGATCATCTCCAAAGCGCGTGCGGCTGTTTCTGCAACGCTGACCTGCCAGCCATCGGCGCGCAGCACATCGGCGACAAACTGGCATATCAGCGGGTCGTCATCCACCACGAGCGCCTGCATATTGCCGGTCACAGATAGCATTGGGTTCAGCATCTCAGACTTTCATCCTCTTACACTTCCGATTCGATATGCTCATGATGTACCTCGCCGGATTATTTACTAAAGTTTGCCGCATTGTTTGGTGAAAACGAGTCTTATCTTGCTTTCTACGATGAGACTCAGAGTGCCCCATCCGCTTGCGGTGGGGATGAATGAGTCCGAGTCAAAAACAACTTTGAGTTCGTCGCGCAGCGACTCCGCTTAAATGCCGCGCTGCTTGCGGCGCGGATTTTTACTTTCGGGTAAAGCTCAGTCAAGGCTTTGATTGTGGGGATTTCGCCCACACGATGCAACTAAAAGTCCGGCAAAACGCACCGCGATTTCATTGCATATTTATCGCGCACCATAATTACTGCTGCTTGCGGATTCTCCCGCTTAAAGGCATTGTGTAAAATCTTTTCCCTATATGCGACGCCGGTAAATCAAGTTCGGCAAAACGGTTTTAGTATGCGATGCGAAAACCGACGTGGTTGATTCAATCACTTGCCGGACACGCGCGTAAAGCGGCGAGGTGCATCCTTTCTTTTTATGGATCGGCAATCAAGGATTATGGCAACACAAGGGGAATCGGGTTTGGATGAAGCGAAGAGCGCGGGCGGATTGTTTCGCGCGTTGTCGCACCGAAACTACAGATTGTTCTGGACGGGCGCGCTGTTGTCGAACGTCGGCACATGGATGCAGGTGGTGGCGCAGGGCTGGCTCGTTTTGAGCATGACCGACTCGCCGTTTTATCTCGGCTTGGATGCGTTTATGGCGACTGCGCCGGGACTTCTTTTCACGCTCGCGGGCGGCGTCTTCGCAGACCTCGTTGACCGCCGGCGGTTGTTGATTTACACGCAAATCGGCGCGGGACTTTCGGCGCTCGCGTTCGCCGTTTTGATTTCAACGCAGGTTGTGCGCCCGAATGATTTTACGCATGTGTGGATAGTTTTTGTGCTGTCGTTTTTCACGGGCTGCTGCATGGCGCTGGCGTCGCCGTCGTATCAGGCGATCACGATTGATCTGGTCGGGCGCGAAGATTTGCCGAACGCGATTGCTTTGAACTCGACGCAGTTTCAATTCTCGCGCATCGTCGGCCCGGCCATGGCGGGAGTCGCCTTGAGCGTCTTCGGTTTGGCCGGATGTTTTTACGCGAACGCTTTTTCGTATGTCGCGGTCGTCACAGCACTCGCGCTGGTGCGTTTTGAGCGAAACGAACGCGACGGCGAAACGGTTCGCGCGACGAAAGACACGCACGCATTGTGGAACGATTTAATCGAAGGCTTCAAGTACGTCCGCAAACGCCCGCGCGTTTTTATGCTGCTTTCGATTTCCGCCGTGACAAGTCTTTTCGGCGCGCCGTATTTCGCGCTCGTGCCGTATTTCGCGCGCAACATATTTCATTTGGGCGAAACAGGACTTGCGACGATGATGGGAGTGGCGGGCGCGGGCGCATTCTTCGGCGCGCTCTTTCTCGTGTTGCTCGGCAACTTTCGTTACAAGGGATGGTTCGTGCTCGGCGGCGCGTTCTTTTTTTCGTTGGCGCTCATCGGCTTTTCGCTTTCGACTGACTATATGCTCTCGCTGATTTTTCTTTTCTTCATGGGCTTTGCCATCGTTTGCTCTGTTGCCGTCATTAACACTTTATTGCAGCAACTCGTGACAAACGAAATGCGCGGGCGCGTAATGAGCATGTTCATACTTTCTTTTATGGGCGCAATGCCGGTTGGCAATCTTCTCGCGGGCGCTGCCGCGCAGCGCTACGGCGCGCCGCACACGCTCGCCGCAGGCGGCCTCGTCATCGCTCTCTTCGTCGCGTATGTCGCCATCGGCAACAAGCGTCTGCGCGGATTGCGCTGACCGGGCGCTCGGCTAGGTTGTGTTGACGTTTGATAAATTGCCACGAGTTTTAACTCGTGGAAAGGTTTGATGTTGTTGCCAAAGGCTTGAGCCGAATGCCTTTCTTTTGAATTTCAGTGTGGCTTTAGCCTAATTTGCGCTGAAGCAAGAAGGATGATTGATTATTTTCATAAGTCTGGCTAAAGCCGCGTCTTTTGTTGTATTGCTGTCCACAGGCTTGTGCTGGCGGCAATTGAAAAACTAAATGTCAACAGAACCTAATAGAGTAAACCCATGCGTTTAATTTTCAGTGGATGATGATGCCGAAGCCGATTGTGACGTTGTTCGCCTTTCTACTTTTCTGGGTGATTGATGAAAAAGGAGACCCTGCAACATCGAAGTCGCGCGTGAAGATCGGGTTGTAGTCCACCTCGACGAGCCGGAGGTCAATCCTTCTATGCACGCGCACGTCAATGCCGCCGCCGAGTTTCATGGCGAAGCTCGTCACTTTACTTCGGAGAGTAAAATTGTCGAAGGGGATTGGAGAAGTATTCACTCCCTTAAAAGTGTTGCGCGCCGCGCCGAACAGAGCATGAGCAAACGGCTTGAAGCGTGCTTCCTTCCGATTGTCTTTGACCTGCACGCCGACCAGAAAGTTATAGACGCGATCTGTGGTCTTGAGGGTCTCGGCAGTGCCATCGAAAGTGTCAACGAACTTGTCGGTTTTAGAGTGACCGGTCACGTTCGCCTTAATGCCGAAATACCTGTTGAAGTTATAAGTGATTGAGGTGTCAAAGCCATTGAAGCCCCGACGATGGCAGAAGGAAGTCTGAAAGTTTTTGCCGAGAATGTCCGTCGCCTCGCTTGAGCATTGTGCGAAAGTTGTACCGAAAGCTGTGGAGGCTTCGGCATTGGGCTGCACCCTGTTGTATGAGTAGCCGCCGTAGAACTCGACTTTGTTGTAATCGTCCGAACTCTGTGCAGATGCCAGAGAAGCACAGAGGCTGGTGAAGAAGATTGAGAACAGTAGTTTTTTCATGGTCTTATCCTTTCCAAGTGTGTTGCTAATTTCTCGCTTCAATTATTAACGCGCCGCCGCTTCGCCAAAACCACCACGCCGCCGCAACCTTTTTTGAGCCAGTCAAATCCGCGAGAAACACTCAGACAATCTTGCAGACCGTTGCTGAATGAAATCCGCCGCGCGGTGCTATACTCCGGGCGCGCGACGACGCCATAAAACAGGCGCGAACGAACAAACGGAACGAACGAACTTCATGCCCGCACACTCCTCCGCCCGCCATGAACTGACGCAGTTGCTCGTAGATTGGGGCAACGGTGATGAGTCCGCGCCCGATAAACTTTTTCCGCTCATTTATGAAGAACTCAAACGCACGGCGCGCCGTTATCTGCGAAAGGAGACGCCGGGACACACCTTGCAAACGACGGCACTCGTCAACGAGGCTTACTTGCGTCTCATCGACCAGAAACGTGTTCGCTGGCAAAACCGCGCGCACTTCTTCGCTATCGCTGCACAAATGATGCGCCGTATTCTCGTTGACCACGCGCGTAAGCGTGCACGCTTGAGACGCGGCGGAGGGATGCACAAAATTTCACTCGATGGAGTCGCCGCCGTATCGGATGAACGCGCGGCGGAGTTGATCGCGCTTGACGAGGCGTTGCAACATCTCGCCAAAGTTGACGTGCGGCGCAGTCAAGTCGTCGAACTGCGTTTCTTCGGCGGCTTGAGCAATGCGGAGATCGCCGAAGTGTTGAAGATTGCCCCGAACACAGTGATGCGCGATTGGAACATGGCGCGCGCGTGGCTCTACCGCGAGACGTGCAAGGAAGTCACGGATGAAACCTGAACGCTGGCAACAAATCAGCCAACTTTTCCAGTCCGCGCTGGAACGCGAACCACGCGAACGCAACCGCTATTTGCAAGAGGCGTGCGGCGATGATAATTCCTTGCGTCGCCAAGTCGAATCCTTACTCGCCGCACACAACAAGGCAGACGATGACGATTTTATTAACTCGCCCGCCGTCGAACGCGCCGCGCCGTTGTTGATGGAAGATGAAGCGACGACGGGCGAATTGATCGGTCACTACAAAATCTTGAAGCGCCTCGGCGCAGGCGGAATGGGCGAAGTCTATCTGGCAGAAGATACGCGGCTCGAACGTCACGTCGCGCTCAAAGTTTTGCTTACCGAAGTGGCTCACCATGAAGACCGCATTCGCCGCTTCATACAGGAAGCAAAAGCCGCATCCGCCTTGAATCACCCGAATATCTTAACCGTCTATGAAGTCGGGAACTTTGAAAATTCGCGTTATATCGTCACCGAATTTATCAAAGGCAAAACGCTGCGCGAGCGAATGAAAAGCGAACCGCTCACCTTGCGTGAAATGCTCGATGTCGCTTTGCAAATCGCCGCCGCTTTGAACGCCGCGCACGAAGCCGGAATCGTTCACCGCGACATCAAACCGGAAAATATCATGCTGCGCGACGACGGTTTGGTGAAAGTTCTCGATTTCGGTCTGGCTAAATTAACCGAGAAGAGAAACGAAGCCGTCGAAGCGGAAGCCGAAACGCGTGCGCTGGTCAGAACTGCGCCCGGAACGATCATGGGCACCATCAGTTATATGTCGCCGGAACAGGCGCGCGGGCGACAGACGGACGCGCGAACAGACGTTTTCAGTTTCGGAGTGGTGCTTTACGAAATGCTCGCCGGACAACAGCCGTTTGCAGGCGAGACGATGAGCGATGTCCTGGCGGCGGTTTTGAAAAGCGAACCCGCGCCGCTCAACGATTTTGTTTCAGACATTCCGAAGGAGTTGGAGAGAATTGTCGGCAGAACGCTACGGAAAAACGCGGACGAGCGTTATCAACACATCAAAGATTTACTGATTGACCTGCGCGACCTCAAACAAGAGTTGGAGTTTGCCGCGAAACTCGAACGCAGCGCCGCACCGCCAAAAGCAAAGACAAACAGAACGTCAGGCGAATCAGATGGGGCGGCGACGATCACGAACATTCAAACCGCGCCAACAATTTCAAGCGCGGAGTATCTCGCAGGCGAAATCAAAAATCATAAACTCCCGGCGCTCGTCGCGCTGTTGGTTTTAACGATTGGCATCGCGGCTCTTTACCTTTTCACACGCGGCAATGTTTCAAATCAACAGACAAGCAACGCGCCGATTGATTCGATTGCCGTGCTGCCGTTTGCCAACGCCGCGCAAGACCCGAACGCCGAATACTTGAGCGACGGCATCAGCGAAAGTTTGATTAACCGCTTGTCGTTGTTGTCGAATTTGAAGGTGATGTCGAGCAGTTCCGTTTTTCGTTACAAAGGCAAAGAGCAAGACGCGCAAAAAATCGGCAATGAATTGAACGTCCGCGCCGTGTTGACCGGCAGCGTCAAACAAATCGGTGACCAACTTATTATCAATGTGCGGCTGGACGATGCCAAAGACAGTCATCGTATCTGGGGCGAGCAGTATATTCGCAAATTCGCGGACATCCTCGCCGTGCAGAGCGCAATCGAGCAGGAAGTTTCAAGCAGCTTGCGTTTGAAGTTGACGGGCGCGGACGAGCAGAAGTTGACGAAGAACTACACCGCAAACGCGGAAGCCTATCAACTTTATCTTAAAGGGCGATACGAATGGAACAAGCACACGCTGGAAGATTTGCAGAAGGGCATCGAATACTTTAATCAGGCGATAGAACTTGACCCGAACTATGCGCTGGCTTACTCCGGATTGTCCGCTTCTTACGGCGTGTTGGGCAACAACTATCTGCCGCCGAACGAGGCTTTCCCTAAATCGAAGGCTTACGCCGCGAAAGCGTTAGCGATTGACGACACGCTTTCCGAAGCGCATACGGGGATGGCTGCGGTCAATCTGTTTTACGATTGGGACTGGGCGGAAGCCGAAAAGCATTTGCAGCGCGCGCGAATTCTCAATCCTATTGATGCGACTGTAAATGACATATATAGCGTTTATTGGGATGTGATGGGGCAGCCCGACAAAGCGCTGGCGGAGTCGAAACACGGTCAAGAACTCGACCCACTTTCGCTCTTGATGAACGCGAATCTCGGAAATGATTTTTACTACACGCGGCAATACGACGAAGCGATAGCGCAATGCGAAAAGACGGTTAATCTAGAGCCGCGCTATTACAACGCTTCTCTTTGTCTTGGGCAAGCTTACGAGAAGAAGAAAATGTACGGGCAGGCGATTGCGACATTTCAAAAGGGAATGACTCAAGCGGAACGCAATCCGAAACTTCTGGCTTCGCTCGGACACGC
>JBPCOJ010000126.1:0-8036 GCA_051000345.1 Pyrinomonadaceae bacterium
AAGATTTTAAACCAGCAGTAGAAAGTCTTGTTCAGTTAGGAATTTTTGTTCACATTGTCGGAGACGCAAAACACACTTCGCGCGAGCTTACTTGGGCAGCGAGCGCTTATACGAAGCTTACATTTGAAGATTTTTATCGCTGGACACCGGATTCCTTACGATCTCAATATCCCACTCCTTACGGCGGAAATTATAATCCTGTTGTTGAGGGCAAAAATATTCTTAAAGAAGGCTCTATGAATGGAAATAGATGTACTTTATACGAGTCGGATCGCGGCTTCATCATCTATTTTAGCCGGTTAAATAATTCTGAAAGACATTTTATTGATAAGGATTTGAGCCGACTTGAGTTGTACTTTACGCTTCAATATAGTTCAGTTCTGTGGGATTAACAGAATAGCTAAACCTTTAACTTGCGCATACAACCTACTGAGTTCGGTGCCTCTATAGTTTCTCTCCCATTTGTTCCTCACGTTTCACAACGGATGCTGCTTGTGCGGCGCTTAACCCGGCGGCCATTTTAGTGCGCGTCCGCCGAGGATGTGTAGGTGCAGATGAAAAACGGATTGGCCTGCGCCCGCGCCCGTGTTGATGATTGTGCGATAGCCTGCCTCTGAAAGTTTCTCGCTTTTTGCAACGCGCGCCGCCGCGAGCAGCAGTTGACCGAGCGCGAGTTCATTTGTTTGTCCGGCTTCACTCAAGGATGCGATATGTTGGCGCGGAATGATGAGCACATGCACGGGCGCTTGCGGATTGATGTCGCGGAAGGCGAGACACGCGTCGTCCTCGTAAACGATGTCGGCGGGAATTTCGCCTGCGACGATGCGGCAGAATAGACAATCGTTGTCAGCCATAAAGATTTCTAAAGTTCAATTCAAGCGAAAGCGCAACATGACGTTGAAATAGTTTACGCAAGCTCGGCGGCACTTTGTTGCTGAAACGCGTCGAGCGGCGCGGTGGTGACGGACTCTCTGATGCGTTCGATGTCTGCGCCGACGGCGCGCAGTTTCGATTCGATTTTTTCGTAGCCGCGATCAATGTGGTAAACGCGTTCGATGACGGTTTCGCCCTGCGCCGCGAGTCCCGCGAGAACGAGCGAAGCGGAGGCGCGCAAGTCCGATGCCTGCACGCGCGCGCCTGTTAATTGCGTTGCGCCTGTGACGGTGGCGGTGTGGCCTTCGATGCCGATGTTGGCGCTCATGCGCTGCATTTCGGAGGCGTGCATAAAGCGATTCTCGAAAATGGTTTCGGTAATCACGGAGCGTCCTTCAGCCTGCGTCATAAGCGCCATGTACTGCGCCTGCATGTCCGTCGGAAAAAGCGGGTACGGTTCGGTCACAATGTCCTGCCCGCGAAGCCCGTTCGCGCAGCAAGAGACGCGCAAGGTGCTTTGATTCATTTCCTCAATTTCAACTCCGGCTTCGCGCAACTTTGAGATAACTATAGAGGAATGTTCCGGGCGGCAATCCTTGATTTCGAGTTCGCCGCGCGTAATTGCCGCCGCGACGATAAACGTGCCGGTCTCGATGCGGTCTGGAATAATCGTGTGCTCTGCGCCGCCTAAGGCTTCGACACCGTCGATGCGAATAACGGGCGTGCCTGCGCCGCGCACGCGCGCTCCCATTTTGTTCAAGAGTTCCGCGAGGTCTGTGATTTCAGGCTCGCACGCCGCGTTATGTAGAACGGTCTGGCCTGCGGCGAGCGTTGCCGCCATCATTAGATTTTCCGTGCCTGTGACCGTCACTTTATCGAAGTGAATTTCGCCGCCGCGAAGCCGTCCGCCTTTGGGAGCGCGCGCGACGACATCGCCCGCTTCGAGCCGCACTTCCGCGCCCAAGTGCTCGAAGCCTTTGAGGTGCAGATCAATCGGGCGCGTGCCGATGGCGCAGCCGCCCGGCAAGGAAACCTTCGCTTTGCCGAAGCGCGCGAGCAGCGGCCCCAACGCGAGCACAGAAGCGCGCATGGTTTTGACGAGTTCGTAGGGCGCTTCAAACAGCTCTACGTGCGCGGCGGAAATCTTGTGCGTGCGCAGTTCCGGCGTCAGCACTGTCGCGCCTAAGTCTTCGAGAAGTCGGCGCTGTGTGATGATGTCGCGCACATACGGGATGTTGTGGAGCGTGACGTTTTCGGAGGTGAGCAAGGCGGCGGCCATGCAGGGCAGAGCGGAATTTTTCGCGCCGCTGATGGAAACGCGCCCGCTTAAAGCGCGCCCGCCCGTGATTCTAAATTTGTCCATATAAATAAAGCGCGCTCCTTCGGGCGCATCGTTAGTTACCACAAATACCGGAACATTGTGAAGGCAAAAGCCGAGCCGCGAGTTTATCCTGTGGGCTTCAACGCTTTAGATTTTTCTTAATTCCACAACACGCGGGATGCTTTGCAAATCCTTGTGAATCGCTTGTAGCTCCCACGCGTGACGGTCAATCAATTTTTCGATGGCGTGGTGCTGGTCGTAACCGATCTCGAAAAGCAATGAAGCGTTTGCGCGTAGAAAGCGCGGTGATTCGGTGAGCAATTGTTTGATGATGCGCAAGCCGTCGGTGCCGGGCGTGAGTGCCGCGCGCGGCTCATAATCGCGTACTTCGCGTTGCAGCGTCGGCAGCTCGCTTTCGTTTATATACGGCGGATTCGAGACGATCAAATCAAACTGCGCGCGTCGTTCATCGAGCGCCGCGAAAGCGTCCGAAGCGACGATAGAAAATCTCTCGCGGACACTATGGCGGGCGGCGTTGCGGGCGGCAACACGAAGCGCGGGCGTCGATATATCGAGCGCGACGATGCGTAAGTTTTGTTTTTCGTGAAGCAGCGAAATGCCGATGCAGCCCGAACCCGTTCCGACATCGCAGGCGAGCGGCTGCGGCCAGTTTGTTTCCTTCAACAGTTCGAGCGCTCTTTCGACAAGAATTTCGGTTTCCGGGCGCGGGATCAACACATCCGGCGTGACTTCAAAATCGAGATTGAAAAATTCCTGACGGCCTGTGATGTATTGCAGCGGCTCGCCCGCCGCGCGCCGCTCGACGTAAGCCTTCAAACGCAAAACATCCGATGCGGTGAGCGCGGCGTCGGCGTGCGTCAGCAAGTATGTGCGGTCGCGCGCGACGACATACGCAAGCAGCGATGCGGCTTCGCGGCGCGCTTCACTGACATTCGCCGTGCGTAAAATGTGCGCGGCTTCGAGTATGGCCTGCGCGATGGTAAATTTTCGTTGTTCGCTCATTCGTCGGTTTAATGAAAGCGCGCGAAGAGTTTGGCGCGGCGCGCTTTTGTGTATAATAACCCGCATTCGCCCGCGTCCGCATAAAATCGGTTTTCTCACGCCTGCTTTTGCGTTCGGAAGTTTGGTAAAAAGTGGTTCCGATTGGGGGCGCAAAGCAATGAGTTTTTCGATGAACGATCAAGGAGTAAACAACGCATGAAAGCGAAATTTAAGATAGACGGAATGCACTGCGATTCGTGCGCCGTCGACATTCGGGAAACGCTCGAAGACACTGCCGGAGTCAAACAGGCAAACGTTGATTTTCACGGCAAAACCGCCGTCATAGAATTCGACGACCAAACAGTGCAGCAGCAAACGCTCGTCAAAAAATTACAGGACATCGGCTACACCGCAACCGTCGCGGGCGAGCCGCAAAGCGGAATCGGAGCATAATGGAAACGAACAACAACCAAACGAACAACAACGAAAAGGCCGTCGATGATCGCGGCACAACGCAACAGGGCGGGCATGAGCTTTTGAAAAAATTGCGCGATGCGGGCTTTGAAGGAAACGATGCAAAGTTTGCCGTCGCATTAGGGCGTCCCGTCGAAGAAGTCACGGCGTGGATGAGCGGCAAAGAAACTGTGGACGACGACATCGTGATGAAAGCGCGCGGCATCGCCAAAGAACGCAACATCACAATCGAATAAAGCTGAAAGGTTTTCACTCCACATGAATGAGAAAATCATTCAGGCGGCTGATGCGCTCGTCGAATCCTACGCGGGCGACCAAATCAAGATTCATCATCTTGATCGCCAACCGCTTCCTTCACACGCCGAAATCATACGCGTGCTGATGGCGGTTCACGAACTGCTGTTTCCCGGCTACATCGGCGCGCAAGGCTTGACCGGCGAAGCCTTGCGCCGCCACGTCGAAGCGCGTCTCGCGTGGCTTAGTGAAACCTTGACCGAGCAGATCAGCCGCGCCATTAATCACGGCGTTCAATCAGGCTCCGCGTGCGTCGTGCCGGAGCGCGCGGCGGTTGATTGCACGACAGAATTTATCGCGCAGCTTCCCGCCCTTCGTGAAACGCTTGCGACGGATGTGCAGGCGGCTTACGACGGCGATCCGGCGGCTGTCTGCCTTGACGAAATCATTTTCAGTTATCCGGGCATCTACGCCATCATGGTTTACCGCGTCGCACACGAACTACACAAAATGCGCATACCGCTTCTTCCGCGCATCATGACCGAGCACGCGCATCACCGCACGGGCATAGACATTCATCCCGGCACGCGTATCGGCGCGCGCTTCTTCGTCGATCACGGCACGGGCGTCGTCATCGGCGGCACGGCGGTTATCGGCGATGGCGTCAAAATTTATCAGGGTGTCACGCTCGGCGCGTTCTCGTTTGACAGAGACGCGGCGGGCAAGCTTATTCGCACTACGAAACGCCATCCAACGATTGAAGACGATGTGGTTGTTTACGCGGGCGCAACGATTTTAGGCGGCGAGACGATCATCGGGCGCGGCAGCGTCATCGGCGGCAACGTCTGGCTCACGCATTCCGTTCCGCCCGGCACGCGCGTATTGCAGGATTCTCCCAAACTGCGCTTCATCGCGGCAAGCGAAGCAGCTTCCTGAAAAGTTATTCGCTGATTTCTGAAAACGCAAGGGCGTTCGTTATTTAATATCCGGTACAGAAGTTAATCGGTCTCGTCGCTCCCGTAAAAGACGGCCAACAGAACCCCCAAGAGCATCTGCAGCCTTGGGGGTTCAGCCGTTTCAAGGGAGAGTTAAACAAAGTTTGCACTTGTCAGGAACAAAGGAACGCTCTGTGATGAACCCCCTTTTTCAGTGCTCTCTCTTATTTTTTCTCAACATGCTTGACGCGCAATTGACGATTATCTGGGTGCGCGCGCATCTGGCGACGGAAGGCAACGCATTAATGGCGCGGCTGCTCGATCTGGGCAACGCGCCCTTTTTGTCTGCGAAGCTTTTCGTCGGTGCGTTCGCCGCCCTGATGCTTTACCGTTTCGCGCATCTGACGGTCGCGCGGCGCGGGTTAAAACTCGCGCTTGCGGTTTACGGCGGGCTGATGTTCGTCCACGCCGCAACGGGACTTTCCGCGCTCGGCCTGTACAGCCCGGAAACAGTTTTAGCGTCACTCGGCCAACTGCAAACGGCAGTCTTTGCGTTCGTTATCTAAACGCGAACATGCAAAATCGACATTTGCGGCTCGCTTGTTTTCATCGGGTGAGCCGTAGTTCGTCACGCTTCTCTTTCGCGCCGTTCGCCCGCCACGCGCGTGTCCGGCACATTTCTTTTACCCGCTCCTTCACTAACACAAATCGCCAACGCAAAACCTTTTGCCCGCGCGCTTCGTAATAAAAGTCGCATTGGTAAATGACATACGCGGCCTCGACAGGTTATGCGCAAACGCAAACACGCGTGCGCGCATCTCAATGCCTGCACACGGACGCAAAACGTCTTTGAAATCTTCAGAAGGATTGAGAAAAGAATTATGTACAAGCTCTCCGCACGCCAGATTCTCTTGCTCACGATGCTGTCGGCGCTTTTTGCCGCCGGGACAGTCTTTTTTATAGACCGCTACGGCACACGCTTTCAGCCACGCGGTGCGGCCTTTTCCGAAAGCGCGCCCGCCGGAATCACCAATCCGTCGATGGCTTCGGACGAGCAAAATAATATCGAAGTCTATAAAGCGATTTCGCCGGGCGTCGCATTCATCACTTCGACTGCTTACAGTCAGGACATTTTTAATCCGGGCGAGCGGCAGGGCGCAGGCTCCGGTTCCGTCATAGACGAGCAGGGCGATATTCTGACGAACGATCACGTCGTTGCGGGCGCGCAGAAGCTAACTGTGAGTTTCGGCATGAGCAAAACTTATCCGGCGACAGTCATCGGGCGCGATCCTGATACAGACCTCGCGGTGATTCGGGTCAACGCCCCGCGCGATCAATTGACCGTTGTGCCGCTTGGCGATTCCGAACGAATTGTGGTCGGCCAGAAAGTGCTCGCCATCGGCAATCCGTTCGGCCTTGACCGCACTTTGACGACAGGCGTCATCAGCGGATTACAGCGTCCGATTTACGCGCCGCGAACGGAACGTGTTATCAACGCTATGCAAACAGACGCGTCAATTAATCCGGGCAATTCCGGCGGGCCGCTGCTCGATTCGAGCGGGCGCATGATCGGCATCAACTCGCAAATTTTATCGCCGAGTGGTGAAGGCTCCGTCGGCGTCGGCTTTGCCATTCCCGTCAACGTCGCCAAACGCATCGTGCCGCAATTGATACGCAGCGGCGTCGTGCGCCGCCCTGTGCTCGGCGGCTCGTTCTACAACATTAAAAACATAGACCGCAATCAAGTGCGCTTGCCTGTCTCGGACGGCGCGATGGTTTATCAGGTCGATCCGGGCGGCGGCGCGGCGGCGGCGGGGCTTCGCGGCTTAACTGAAACAGAAGACGGTGACGTTTTGCTAGGCGACATCATCACCGCGATTGACCGCGAAAAGGTCAGCACGTCCGACGACATCTACCGCCTCCTAGACAAGCATCAAGTCGGCGACACGGTGCGCGTCGAAGTCGTTCGCGGCAACAATCGCACGACGGTTCCGGTGCGTCTTTCCGAAGCCGCCACAGGTCGGCGCGGCAATCTCCGTCGCTAAATAATTAAGCAAGGAAAGCATCGAGAAAAACTCGCGCGTTGTGAAGTTCAAGCAGTTTCACAACGCGCGAGTTTTGCTTTCAAATTCAATTTCACTTCAAGCTCCTTAAAATGTTCATTTCATCAACGGGGCTTTCAAATTCTTCATTCTCTCATTCGCGCATTACTAATTCAGCCGCCATTTTGCCGGACAGCAGCACGAGCGGAATGCCGCCGCCGGGATGCGTCGCGCCGCCCGCAAAGTATAAGCCTTCGATGTCGCGCGCTTTGTTCGGCGGGCGCAAAAAAGCGCTCGTCAAGTTGTTCGACGAAACGCCGTAAATCGAGCCGCGATTAGCGCGATAAGTTTTCAGGAAGTCTTCGGGCGTGATGATTTTTTCGTAATCAATCGCCGCGCTCAAGTTTTCCATCCCGAAGGATTCCAGCTTGCCCACAATCAAATTACGGTAGTTTGTCGCTTCCTTCGTCCAATCAGTTTCGGAACTTGTGGCGGGCGCGTTGACGAGCACGAACAAATTTTCGTGTCCCTTTGGCGCTTGGCTCGCGTCCGTGCGCGACGAAGCGCAAACGTAAATTGTCGGATCATTCGCCGGGCGCAAATCCTCGAAGATCGACTGAAACTCCGCCGGGTAATTGTTTGAAAA
This sequence comes from Pyrinomonadaceae bacterium, assembly GCA_051000345.1. Lineage (GTDB taxonomy): Bacteria > Acidobacteriota > Blastocatellia > Pyrinomonadales > Pyrinomonadaceae > JBHENC01. The sequence continues at coordinate 7,528 of JBPCOJ010000126.1, forward strand.
AAAGATGTTGTGATGCGCCAGTTGAGCGTAGCGACGCGAAACTCCGAGCAGCAGCACAAAGCCGCTGCATGATGGTTCGATGCGCGCGAGTTTTTTGTTTGTATAGATGCGCCGCGCATCTTCGTCGATGAGCGTGCGGTAAGTTTCCACAGCGTCGGAATTTGCTATTACAGCGTCGCACCTCCGCACGGTTCCGTCCATCAATCTCACGCCGCACGCGCGTTCGTTTTCGATCAATATTTTTTCGACTTCAGCGCTGGTGCGTATCTCTATTTTCAATTCTTCGCAAAGGCGCACGAGCGCGCGCGGCAAGTTGTACATTCCGCCTTGCACGTACCACGCGCCGAGTCCGAATTCGACGTAGGGAATAAGCGCGAACGTCGCGGGCGCGGCATACGGCGAAGAGCCGTTGTAGGTGGCGAAGCGATTGAATAATTGTTGAAGATGCGTGGAGCGAAAGTATCTGCGAACGTGGGAGTCTAACGTGCGCCAGGAAGAAATCACAGCAA
>JBPCOJ010000012.1:0-21469 GCA_051000345.1 Pyrinomonadaceae bacterium
AGGCGTCAGGGTCTGTCGAGTCGAGCACAAGGAGTTCGGGATAGCCATCCTGCTTGCCGAAAGTCTGCCGTAGAACTTCCGGGCAGAGGCTCGATCCGCCCATGCCGCAAACCATGACATGCTTGAAGTCGCGCTCGCCGCGCGTGCGGTCAGCGAAGCCTACCAAATCGTTTTCGACGCCGATCATCATATCCGGCACGGTCAGCCAGCCGAGCGCGTTGTTAATTATTTTCTGGCTCGCTTCGTCCGATTTCCAGAGCGCCGCATCCTTGTGCCAGATGCGCCGCATCACGTCGCCCTTTTCCGCTTCCTTAATAGTGTCGTTGACGGCGTCTGCGTATTTCCCCAAGGATGCCGTCAAGCGGTCATTGATGCCGGAGAGCAGCGCGCCGCGTTTGGATTGAATTGACTCAACGAGCGTGTCGAAGGACGTAACAAAGGACGCGAGGCCGTCGTGCTGCAACTTGTCCGTCACGACTTTCAGATCGATGCCGACATCCTTCAGGTCGCCGATTAATTTGCGGCAATCGTCCAAGCCTTCTTCGAGCGTGAGCGCAACTTTGCCGTGATCGCGGATCGCCGTGTAGGTCGCGGGCGGAACGGTGTTGACGGTTTCGGGGCCAATCAGATTATCAACGTAAAGCACGTCGGAATACTTGGGATTCTTCGCGCCCGTCGAAGCCCACAATTGACGCTGCACCTGCGCACCCTTCGCCTTCAAATCGGCGAAACGCGCTCCGTGGAATATCTCTTTGAATTTCTGGTAAGCGAGTTTCGCGTTGGCAATCGCCGCCTTGCCGCACAAACTCTCTATCTTCGCGCGCTCTTCGGGTGAGGTGGCGCGCCGCGCTTTGAATTCGAGTTCCGTGTCGATCATCGTGTCCACGCGCGAAACGAAGAAGCTGGCGACGGATGCGATGTGGTCAACGTTTTTGCCTTCGGCGGCGCGGCGTTCCAAGCCTTTAATGAAGGCTTCGGCGACCTGCACGTAGTTCTCTATGGAAAAGATCATCGTCACGTTGATGTTGATGCCGCGATAAATGGATTCCTCAATGGCGGGCAAGCCTTCCTGCGACGCCGGAATCTTAATCATCACGTTTTTGCGCTTGAGCAGGCCGAACAATCTGTCTGCTTCGTCAATCGTGCCTTGCGTTTCAAAGGCGAGGCGCGGGCTGACTTCGAGGCTGATATAGCCGTCTATGCCGTCCGTCTTATCGTAAACGGACTTAAGAATGTCCGCCGCGTCGCCGATGTCCTGAACGACGAGCGCGTCATAAATATCTGTGACGGATTTGCCGCCCGTGACGAGCGTGCGCATCTGTTCGTCGTAATCCGTCGAGCCGACAATCGCCTTCTCGAAGATCGTCGGATTGGATGTAACGCCGCGCAGATCGTCTTCGTCGATTTTCTTTTTCAAGTCGCCGGTTCCAAGCATTGCGCGGCGAATATTGTCGTACCAGATGCTCTGGCCGAGTTTCATAATTTCAACAAGAGGGTTGCTCATAATTTTAACTCCTTCGGGACATGGCGATCAGCCGACCACAGCGGCCAACGGCTCAAGTTTATCTACAAATGAATCCGCACATGAATCTACGCGCATCGCATGTCATTTATGTTACGCGTCGCAATGTTACACGCTTCACACTACGCGCTCATATTTTGTATCTCGCGCTTGGCGGTGTCAATGACGTTCTCGAGGGTGAAGCCGAATTTCTTCGTCAACTCTTTAAGCGGCGCGCTCGCACCGAAAGTCTTCATGGCGATGATCGCATCGTTGCTGTTCACATATCTGCGCCAGCCGAAGGTCGAAGCCTGCTCGACGGCGACGCGTGCCTTCACTTCCGGCGGCAGCACTTCGTTTTTGTATTCGTCGGATTGATGCTCGAAGAGTTCCCATGACGGCAGACTGACGACGCGCGCATGAACGCCCTCGGCGACTAACTTCTCGTAAGCTTCGACGCACAAGCCGATTTCCGAGCCTGTCCCCATGATTATTACTTCGGGCAGCCCGCCGCCGTTGCTCTTGCCGGAATCCGCCAGCACATAGCCGCCGCGTTTGACGCCTTCGGCTGAAGCATACTTGGTGCGGTCGAGCGTCGGGCATGGCTGGCGGCTAAGAATGAGCACAGTCGGTTCATGCTGCAATTTCATAATGACGCGCCACGCTTCGGCGCATTCGTTGGCGTCGCCGGGACGCAGCACGATGAGGCCGGGAATGGCGCGCAAAGAAGCGATTTGTTCGATGGGTTGATGCGTCGGGCCGTCTTCGCCGACGCCTATGGAATCGTGCGTGAAAATATTGATGGTCGGGATTTCCATAATCGAGCTAAGCCGTATAGCAGGCCGCGCGTAATCCGAAAAGATAAAGAAGCCAGCGCCGAAGGGACGCACCTTCGAGAGCGCGAGGCCGTTTAAGACTGCTGCCATCTCATGCTCGCGTATGCCGAAGTGGAAATTGCGCCCGCCGTAACTGCCAGCCGTGAAATCTCCCGCGCCGTCAAAGGTCAAACGTGTTTTTGTCGAAGGCGCAAGGTCAGCCGCGCCGCCGATAAGCCACGGGACGTTCTTCGCAATCGCGTTCAAAATCTTCGCGGAGGAATCGCGTCCGGCGACGCCTTTCGCGTCCGGCTCGAACGTCGGAATGTCTTTATCCCAATTGTCGGGCAGCTCGCGCTTTTGCATTTTAGTCAAATGGTCTGCGAGTTCTGGATTGGCTTTGCCGTAGTCGCCGAGTTTGGCGAACCACTCATCGCGCAGTTTTTTGCCGCGCGCCCCGATGCCTGCCTGAAAATGCTCGCGCACTTCGTCAGGCACAAGGAATTTCGCATCTTCCGGCCAGCCGTAGTTGCGCTTGGTGAGTTTGATTTCTTCTTCGCCGAGCGGTTCGCCGTGCGCTGCGTGCGTGTCTTGCTTGTTGGGCGACCCCCAAGCGATATGGCTGTCAACGATAATCAGCGTCGGGCGATCCGGCTCTTTTCCGGCAACTGCGAATGCGCGCCGCAGCATATCTAAATCGTTAGCATCGCCGACGCGGGTGACGTTCCAGCCGTAGCCGACGAAGCGCGTCGCAACGTCTTCGGAAAACGCCCAAGACGTATTGCCTTCAATCGTAATTTTGTTGTTATCGTAAATCCAGCATAGATTATTTAGCTTGAGGTGACCGGCAAGCGACGCGGCTTCGTGCGAAATGCCTTCCATCATGCAGCCGTCGCCGCAGAGCGCATAAACGCGGTAATCGAACATTTCTTGGTCTGGACGATTGAAGTGCGCGGCCTGCCACTTGGAAGCAATCGCCATCCCGACGCTCGTCGCAATTCCCTGACCGAGCGGCCCCGTCGTCGTTTCGATGCCGGATGTCCAGCGGTATTCCGGGTGGCCGGGACAACGGCTGTCGAGCTGTCGAAAACTTTTGATGTCGTCGAGCGTCACGCTTGCTTCGCCGGTTTTCTCATACTTGCCGTTGACGGCTTTGACGCCCGTTAAATGCAGCACGCTATAGAGGAGCATCGAAGCGTGACCCATCGAGAGCACGAAGCGATCACGGTTCGGCCAGATCGGATCATCGGGATCGAAGCGCAGGATTTCGTTCCACAGCACATAAGCGACGGGAGCCATCGCCATAGGCGTTCCGGGATGCCCGGAGTTGGCGGCTTGCACGGCATCCATCGCCAGCGTGCGAATCGTGTTGACGCAAAGCTGCTCGAGTTGTGCTTGCGTGTCGGCGGCGTTTGTTTTGATGTTGGCGGCGGCGGCGGCGACGGGGGTGATCGCTTGCATGATAGGGTTTTCTCCTTAAAGTATCTTTGACCGGCGCGAGCGCAAAAAATAAAGCTCGATTGCTCAGGTGGGATGAATCAATAAGTTAAATTGAATCAACTAAAACGGACAAGGCAGACAACGTGAAATTTCGGCTCGAAACGGAACCGTATTAAGAACTGAAGGGTAGAACCTTGCGAGGCGGCGGCGCTCAAGTTGCGCGTCAAACAGGCTGACCCGAAACTAATTTGAATAACCTTCGTGAACGAGGGAGCCGGATACTACCATAGGAAAATAAACGTGTCTAGAAATTATTTTTAACCTGTCGTATTATTCTCTCGAATATTTTTTTGATTCACTTATTCCAAGTGAGTGCTATACTCCCGCCTCGCGTACTTCTTAGCAACAGCCGAGACCGCCGGACAAGTCTTAAAAAGTCTTTTCAGTATCTGCACAAACGTATGGAACGCCTCCCTCGCATGTTGGCGCTTTCTTCAACACAATTGAATCAGGTCAGTTATGCCGCGAGAGATTACCAATCACAGCGCAATTCTCGACGCCATCCGCAGCGTTGACAGCATACGAGATTTAGCCGCCAAGCATGATGGTCATTTCGAGTACGAACTCGAACTCGAAGTCATCGCCTACGGGCGCAATTACAACGGTAAAAAAGTCGGGCCGTATTTTCGACTGCTCGTTTATCAAGCGGAAGAAGAAGTCATTCGCCAGAACGATTGGGGCGGCAACACTTTTTATATCGTCGTCGCAGGCACGCTCGACGTGTACGTCCGCGACGAAGTCCGCAACACACAAAATAAAGTCGGCGAACTTAAGCAGGGCACGAGCTTCGGCGAAATGTCGATTCTTGCGGGCGTGCCGCGCAACGCGACTTGCGTTGTGCCGAAAGGCGCAGAGACAACGGTGCTCGAAGTTCAGCGCCCTGCCCTGCGCCTTTTGAGAAAGATGCCGAAGTTCGGTCACGCGCTCGACGAAACTTACAGGCGGCACGGCTTGGGGCGCGTCCTCGAAGATGTGCGGCAGGCAACGGGCGATTCCTTTAGCCCGGAACTCTTGAAACAACTCGGCACGGCGGCGCGCTTTATCGTGTATGGCAAGAGCCACACTTTGTTTCAGGAGAACGAGCCGATTGATAAAGTAGTGCTTATCAAAAACGGCTGGGTGCGGCGCGTGCGCGGAGAAGTTTTCGACGAAGGCATCGCAGACATTACGGCGGGCGCGGATGAAAACGCGCGAATAGATTTTCTCGGCGCGGGAAATTGTTTGGGACTCGAAGGCGTTAAGGATGAAACGGCGTGGCGTTATACCGCGACTGTGATGGCGCGCACGGAAGCGCTCGAAGTTTCGATAACGCAACTGCGCGCAGACCCGAAATTGCGCGACACTTTGCTTCGCACCTTCAAGGATTTTTCGGAAGCCGACAATGACATCGCGCTCGAACACGCGCCGGAAAGCCATGTCGCGGCGGCGATGGAGCGGGAGATTTCGACGGGCGTCGTGGACGGCGAAAATCTGCTCGTGATGGACATGGATTTGTGCGTGCGCTGCGGCAATTGTTCGTTTGCCTGTCACAACATGCACGGGCAATCGCGTCTGCTGCGGCGCGGCATACATATCGAACGGCCAACAAAACAGGGCTTGCAAAAGTTTCGCATCGACCCGATCCAGCATGTGCTGTCGCCCTCTGTATGTATGCACTGCCAAGACCCGGAATGTTTGACGGGTTGTCCGACGGGCGCAATCGGGCGTTTCAACGACGGGCAAATAGACATCGATCCGAAGACCTGCATCGGCTGCGGCGACTGCGCGACGCAGTGTCCTTACAACGCGATTTCGATGATCCCGCGCAAGCCGCCCGCCGCCCCGCCGCCGCTCAATTTCGCCGGACAGATGCGCAGTTGGTTGAGCGTTTCTCCAGCGCCGCTTCCGCGCCCCGTCACGGAAACGGAAAACCTGCTCGCCGTCAAATGTAACCTCTGCAACAACACTCCGCTCAACCCGAAAAAGGGAAAAGATAACGGGAACGGCAATGGAAACGGCAAGCGGCAGGCTTATTCGTGTCAGGAAAGTTGTCCGACGGGCGCGCTCGTGCGTGTTAATCCGCGCGAGTATTTCACGGAAGTCGGCAGCACCATCGGCCTTGTTTTCCGCGACGAAACGCACGCTATCGGGCGCAACATACATAAGCGCGATCCGCTCGCGCAACTCTGGCACGCGGGCGGCATCATCGGCACGATTCTTTTCACTCTCGCCACCGTGTGGGCTTTGCGGCGTTACGGTTTGGACGGGCGCATCAACGATTCTTGGTTGACTGTGCGATGGATTACGGGACTCGTCGGACTCTTCGGCATCGCCGCCGTGATGACGTATCCGGCGCGCAAGCAAGTTTACAGAAGGCGCGCCGGGCCATTGCGTTATTGGATGCTGATGCACGTTTACGCGGGCGTCGTGGCGGGCGTGCTGTTGCTGCTTCACGGCGGGCGCAGCACGGGCGGGCTGCTTACTTCGCTGCTAATGATTTCGTTTGATCTCGTCATCCTCTCGGGGCTTTTCGGCATCGCCTGTTATTTGATTGTGCCACGCATCATGACGAGCATAGAGGGCGATCCGCTCTTGATCGAAGATTTGCGTTTGCGGCGCGCGGAGTTGCGCGAAACGCTGGCGAGCCTTGCCAATCGCAGCACAGGCACGCTTTCCGATCTCATCAAGCGCCGTGTAACAAACCGGTTTCTTTCGTTCAATTATCTTATGCGGCAATTTACACGGCGCGAAGAATTATCTTCGATGCTCGCGGCGGCGCGCCGTGAGTGGCATACAGATGTCGAAAAATTTACCGATCCGCACGAGCGCGAAATGCTGTCGGAAGCCGTCGAATCCGCCGCAACCTTACGCCGCGTTGACGCGCTTATTTATTTGCATCAACTATTGAAACTATGGCTTGCGCCGCACGTCGTTTCGACTTCGCTGATGCTGGCGCTGATGATCGTGCATATTATCCAAGTCGTGTTCTTCGCCGCGCGTTAATCGACTTCGGGCGGGCATTTTTTCGCGTTTGCTTTGCCGTCGCAGTAAAAAAGCATGAAGACTGAATCCAACACCAGCACATTCATTATCACGCGCGAGGATCGCAACGTCGATCCGGTCACGCTTTTAACCGAAGCATTAACTATCGGCAGTCTTCCGGGCTGCGATTTATTGCTTAACCATCCGAGCGTTTCGCGCACGCACGCCGGAATCAAAAAAGACGAAGGCGATTTTTATATCTTCAATCTCAGCCCGTCCAATTCGACGACGCTCAACGGCAAGCTCGTCGAACAAAGAGCGGCGCTCGCCGTCGGCGACCACCTTCAAATCGGCACCTACTTTTTGGAAATCGGGCGCATTGAAAAGAAGACTCTGGCGCTCACTGTATCGCTCAAGATTGCCACGCGCGTCGGCGAAACCAATGACGCTGAAGCGAGCGATGACGCGTTGCCCGTAGATGCTTCCGCGCTAACCGCAGACGCCGCGACAGCAGGCGCGCACGCCGCCGATGACGCACAGCATCCGGCGAAGGAAGAAGCGAACAGCGCCGCCGCGCTCGATGTTTTCTGGCAAAAGCGCAAACGCGAGGCAGGAAAAATGGCGCGCCCTTCGCCGCTTCACCCGCACGAAAAAGCTCGTCTAGGCAAAGCTCGCTGGAACTGGACGCCGACGCGCGATCTGGCGCGCCCGTGGCCTGTATCGATTTTAATCTGGGGCGCGATTATCGTCGGCGTCTTTTCCGTCGCGGCGGCGCTCGGCTACACCAGCGCCTTTTCGCCCGCGCCCGTTTCCAATCCGCACCAGCGAGCGGCGCTCGAAATGACGCCCGCCATCGCGCGCCAACCGAACGCCAATTCATGCACGAGTTGTCACGCGGTCAGGGCGAACATGGAAACGCGTTGCGCACAGTGTCATCAAACCGAAAGTTTCGTCGCCACCGTGACAGACCCACACGCGCAGGCTGGCATCACTTGCACAAGCTGCCATGCGGAACATCGCGGCGCGAGTTTCCGTCCCGGCGAAGCGTCGCTCTCGACATGCGCAACATGCCACAACGACGCCAACAAAACTCTTTATCGCGGCAAGTCTGTCCATACGCCGCACGGCGGCACGTTCGGTTATCCGGTTGTCAATGGCGAATGGGAATGGAAGGGACTCGACGGCGAAGAATGGCAGCAAAAGCAGATTGCGCTCGTGCGACAATCAACGGACACGGATCGAGAGTGGCGCAGCAAACAATTTCACGCCATACATCTTTACCGCGTGCGCCCCGTCGCGGGCATCGCAGGCAACAGCGAAGGCGAAATGTCGTGCTCTAGTTGCCATCAATCCTTTTCTCCGATTGACCGCGAAACGCCGCGCCAGACATGCGCCAAATGCCACAACGGTAAAACCGAAGAGAAAACGAACCGCACGCTGATCGCCGCCGATACAGCCAACTGTACGTCCTGCCATGTGCAGCATGTGAAGGACAAACGCCACTGGAATCCGTCGATGCTCTCAAGCCCTGTCGCGGACGCAACGACGACGATGCCCGCCCACGCGCAAGAAATTCGCACGCAGTGAAGCAGCATCGTTAAGAGCTTCGACTGAAAAAAGGTAAACGTAACGGCGCGGATCATTTATTCCGGCCATCCATTAAACGACTCGCTAAACGGTATGAGAAAGTCACAGATAATTATTATTGTCGCTTTGCTGGCGATGCTCGTCCTCGTCAATCTGCTGACAAACGGAAACGACATCGGCAGACATTATCTAGGCGGCGTGCCTTGGTACGGCTGGAGCGGCGTCGGACTCGCGCTGGCCTTCGTCGGCATCGGCTTTGCCATGCGCGACTCGCTGCGCACGCGCCACTTTATCGAAGCGCCGCCGCCCGAATTGATTGCGAAAGCCAGCGGCGAGGCGCTCGTGTCACAAGCAGACCTCGAACGCATTGACCCGGACGGGCCTAGTTATCCGCATCCGGTGATTTTCCCGGAGCGCTGCATCGGCTGCCACGCCTGTGTCGATGCCTGCCCGCATGATGTGCTGGCAATCGTCAACGGCATTGCGACGCCCATTGCGCGCGATCAGTGCATGGAAGACACTGCATGTCAGGTCGAATGCCCTGTCAGCCCGAAGGCGTGCATCATCGTCAACACGACGAAGATTATTCCCCCGCGCAAAGTACCCAAACGTAATCAATCCTTTATGACGGACGTACCCGGCTGCTACATTATCGGCGACGTGTCCGGCACACCTTTAATCAAAAACGCTGCCAATGAAGGCGCAGACGTAATTAACCACATTACAGAAGAATTAAAAGCCGCACAGCCTGAACCGAAGGCCGAAACGGATGTTGTGATTATCGGTATCGGCCCCGCAGGGCTGTCTGCGGCAGTGCTCGCAAAAAAGGCCGGGCTACGTTATATCGGCGTCGAGCAAAATAAAATATTGGCGACGATTGAGGCTTATCCGGCCAACAAATACGTTTTTTTCAAGCCGGAAACGATGGATTCACATGGCGGCATCGCGGTAGAAGGTCTCGGCTTGCAACGCGAGAAGATTCTCGAATCGTGGAAGAATGTCATGCTTTCAACCGGCGTCGAAATCAGCGAAGGCGAAAGCTGCAAAGCCGTGACAAAGGCAGACGACGGTGATTACTTTGTCGTCAAGACCGAAAAGGGTTTGGAGAAAGAAAAGATGACGTACAAGGCGCGGCGCGTCATCATCGCCATCGGCAACAGCGGCACGCCGATGAAACTACGCTTGCCCGGCGAAGAAACGCGCGTCACACGCGACGGGCAAACAGACGACAAGGTTCGGTACAAACTAACAGACCCGGAAGCATTCAAGCGCCGCAAGGTTATCATCGTCGGCGCGGGCAATTCGGCTATCGAAGGCGCCGTCGATTTAGTCGCCAAGCGCAACGGCGATCAAATCACGTTTCGCTCCGAAGATGAAATCAATGAAGTAACTTTGGTGATTCGCAGCGACTTGAAAAATGATTTGAAGTTCGGCAATAAGATGCAGATTTACCAGTGCATCGACGAGAAAAAGATCAAAGTGTTTTTCGGCACGGCGATCAAGGAAATACGCGATGAAGAAGTAGTGCTGATGAACGCGCGCACGAGCGAAGAAAAAGCGACGCTCGCCAACGACTATATATTTGCGATGATCGGCGGCGACCGTCCCACCAAATTCCTCGAAGCCATCGGCATCAAAATCGGATAAAGGTAAGGGCGACAAACAAAAATCAAGAAGGCCGCGCGACTCGTTGAATGAATCGCGCGGCCTTCTTGATTTTAACTTTCCCTTCGCTTCGTTAGATGCGTTTTACGGCTCGTTGCCGAGTTCCGGCACGGGGCGATTCATGCCTTGGTAAATCGCCACAATCGTATCGACTTCTTCTCGCGCCTGTGTGTTGTTTGGTTCATAACGCAGGGTGCGGCGCAAATCCCTTAAAGCGAATTTGTACAGCGAAGGCTGTCCGGCATTATAAAAGACGTTGCCGCGTTCGAGATAGGCAGCGGCGGCGGCGCGTTTGTCCGCTTCGCTCGCGCCCGAAGCTTTCGCTTTGCGCTCGGCCTGCGCAATCTTCGCGTCGAGCGCGGCGGTGTCTACGTCCGGTTTGCCGGTAGAAGATGGTGGCATCCCGCCGCCGCCGCCGCTACTGCTCATCGGCGGAACGGAGCCGCCGTGCGCGGAAACAATCGGCGGCGCGGCGTCGGCTGGTTCGGCGTTCGGCGTTGTTGTTTGCGTCGTTGAAGTTGTTGTTGTGTTGGTTTGCGCTTCCGAATTCACGGACGATTGGCGCGGCGCGCAGGCCGTTAGATAAAGCGCGGCGGAGACGACGGCAGCGAAAAACGCCATGCGTCGAAGCTGGAACAGCATCCGCACATGGCGCTTCCGATTAAATTTATAATCCGACATTCCTACTGAAAACGATTCTCTCACGAAACTACTTTATCCATTTCTCTATTGCGCCCGCCCGCATCGCTTTTGCTGCCATACGGCTTATCACTTTTTGACGTGGCACGCGGCGCACTGGCTGCTGGTCGGCGCTTTCGTGTCAGGCACGCGCTCATGAAAGGCGTCGTGACAGACGTTGCAGTTGCGGTGATAAGCTTCCTTGTTCGTTAGCTCCGTGGCATCCGTGTCGCCCGCCTAAGTAATCTTCGGCGAAGGCTTCGTGTCTTCCTGAAAGTGACAGGTGCGGCAGGCTTTGACAGGGCCTTCGGCGGCGTCGTTAAGCGAAGCGGCAGTCAATAGCACTCTGCGCTCGGATGTTTTATAAGGCGAAGGCGGGGTCGGCTGATCCGTATGGTGACACTCCGCGCAGCCGATGACGGATTTACCGTCGCGGCTGTAACTCTTCGTGCTGTGCGTTTCGTGATTAAACGCAACCGCGCCCCACTTGTCGCTCTTGCTGTCCTTATCGAGCGTTACTTGTTTCGGCTGCACTTTGCTGTCGAGCAAGGCGATGGGAAGCGTCACGTTGAAAGCCTTCGATGCCGGAGCGTATCCGACAAGGCCGAGCGCGACGAAGCCGAGTGTAACGGCGAAAGCTGTGAGCAATTTCATAAGTGTAAAGTTCCCTGATCTCTGGCGGGCGAACGATCCCGCAAGACCTTGTCGATAGATTAAGGGAGAGCGATGAACTAAGCTTGCGAGGGCTTGGCTGCGGCTCAATAAGAACAAAAGTCCGACGTGCGAAATTGTCCTCGATATGAGACTCGGGCATCATATTCCGGCAGTCGCGCGGTTGTCAAATTATTTATTAGCGGCGGCCAACGAATGATTATCGCGGCATCTGAAAGCTTTGTCCTTTATGGCATTTGCGGCAATCGTTGAAATCCGCGTCGCCGAAGGCGCGGCGTCCGTTGTGGCATGTCAGGCAGCTTTGCGCGCGCGAAGTGGCGAAGTGCTGCGCGGTGCGCGGTGCGGTCACTTGCTGGAGTGGCGGAACGCCTGTGCGTGCGCGGTGGCAATCGGCGCAGTTAAGGCGCTGTCTGGCTCCGTGTTCGGCGTGGCTAAAGCTTGCGGCAAAGGCGCGCGCGTTTGTTGAAGCGCGGACAAGTCTTCCCTGTTCGTGGCAGGTGCTGCAAGATGAAATGTCGCGCCCGTTCGATGAAGCGTTCGGCGTGTGGCAGGTGTAACACTGCGCGTGCGCGCCGAGTCCTGCGGGAATGGAAAGCGCCGCGCTCACGCGACGAAGCGGCGAGTGGCAGGCGCTGCAACCGGCTTGCGGGCGCGCTTCGCCCTGCAGGTGCTGCGCGTGATCGAACTGCGCATTGAAGCTCGCAAGCTTCGGAAAATCCTTCATCGGCGGATGCGGATCGTTAAGGTTCGTGTGGCAGATAGCGCACATCTGATTGCTTGCAGGATTCGTCGAAACGAATTGCGCGAGATGGCAACTCGTGCAGGCTTTGTGGCCTGGGAAATTCGGCTTCGGCGAATTATCTGCGGCGCGTTTGTGGCACGCCGCGCATTGAATCGCCGCGTGATGCTCGCTTCCGTGCAGGAACTTCGAGAAATCCATATCGGACGATTGCGCGGACGTAAACGTAGGCGTGAGCGTGACGGCGCGGACGCGATTATTGAGCGCCAGAAACGCAAAGACGCCGAGACAAGCGATGAGCAAAACACAAATCGAAAGCTGGCGGCGCGTGGGCGTCAGGCGCAAGCGATTGATGAGCGCAAGACTTCGACGCAAAGCGCGCGTATGTTTCGCGGAAGCGTCTCGCACTGTTTCCGTTGAAGCGTCCGGGGCGAATTGTTTTTCTTCGTCGCTCACTTTTTCTCACCACCGCTTGTGTTGCTGCCCGCCGCCGCCGGTTGCGGCTTGGTGCGTTTGATCGCTTTGTAGTGATCGTCAAAGCCGTCGATTTTCGTGCCGAGGTTTGTGCTGTGGCAATAAACGCACTCGAACTTCGGGTCTTGCTCGCGCGCCTTTAATTCTCTGGCAATCGCCGCCACCTTCGATTTGCCGCCTTTGTCGCCGTGGCAATCCACGCACGCCGCGAGTTGCACGCCGTTTTCCTTCAAACGAAAAGTTTCGAGCGAATCGACTTGCGAAACTTTTTTGTGGCAATCCGTGCAGCCTGTCGAGCGGTGCGGATCGTCTTTCGGCTTTGCGTCGAACGACGGAATCGCGTGCTGAAACTTCGGCGAAATGCGCGCCGACCAAGCTTCCGAAACTGAAGCGAACGCGGCTGGCAACGCGGGCGCATCCACATTGTGGTGGCTGCTCACAGGAACGAACTTCGCTGCCGCCGTTCCGTTTTTTTCCGCCGCAGCATTTTTCGAGGCGTCGCTTGCCGCCGTCGTCGTGCGCGGCTTCAAGAGCGCGTTGCGGTGACACTCGGCGCAGCTGTTGATGTACGGCTCATAGACGGCGTAGGCCGTTTTCTCGTTGGGCGCGGCGGCCTTCCAGTGGCAATCGACGCATGAAGCGTGGCCTGCGGGCGAAGTCATAAAAGTTCCCGGCGTCGGCACAAAGGATTTCTTCGGCCATGATGCCGCAACTCGTTCGAGATTCGCGTTGTTCGTTTTATGGCAATGCACGCATGTGTCCTGCACGCTCAAAGCCTTCTTTGTCGCGTCAGGCAGTTTGGCGAACGCCGTGCGCGTGCTCGACGAGAGATGCTTGCGATGCGGAAAAATGTCTGCGAACTGCGACTGCGAAGAGGCAGCAGTCTTCGGGAAAGCGAAACGCGCGTCGCTTCGCGGCGATACGACTGTGTGGCACACAGTGCAAATCATCGGGCGCGCGCCCGCAAAAAACTGTTGGCGATGACAGTTCAGGCATGATTCGTGATTGGGATAATCCTTAACGTCCGGCTGCGCTTGCGAAGCGACGCGGTGGCAACTCGCGCAGGAATCCTTCGCGCCGCCGCCGTGACCGGGAACGTCATGCGTAAATTTTGAGTAAGACACACCGGCGCGCCCGGGCATTCTAATCGAGCCGCGACGCCTGTTCGTTTGCCGGTTGAAACGCTGCTGCGGCGACGGCGCGGGCGGCGGGTCTATGTTTGATTCGCTCGGATTGTTTAATTCGCTGGCGTTCGAGGCGCTGCGCGGAAAAATGAACAGCCCGGCGGCGAGCACGGCGAAAAATACGAGCACGACGACGCGCAGTTTGAAGATGCGTTGATCTGGCAAGCGGCTTTGCAGCACCCGACGAATCCTTTTGCGAGGGATAGCGGCGGCAATGTTATTAATTAATGCGAGGCGCGCTTAAGGCAAGAAAACGTGCGGCCTCTTTTACAAGAACAGATTGAAAACTTTTCAAGGCGACGTGCGCCGTGCAATTTGCGAGGAGGGTTCAAAAAAACTTACCAGCGGGCTACTGTAACGCGCTACGGCAAAAAAGTAAAAATCATTAACGCGTCTGTGTTCCGGCTATGCCTGTCGCCGCATCCAGCTTTTGCAGATTCGTGCGAATCTGCGGCAGCGCGGCGCTCTTAGGATTGACTTGTTCGAGCCGCGCAAGCATTTCGCGCGCTTCCTTCGCCTCGCCTTTGGTTGTCAGAGCGATGGCGAGATTTTGCAGCGTTTGTTCGTGGTTCGCATCGGATTGCAGCGAGCGGCGAAACTCTTTGATGGCGCGATCAACATCGGGCGGCGTGCGCAGGTAAAAGCTCAAGCCCAAATCCGTGCGAACATTTACGTCATCCGGCTTTTTCAAAAGCGCCGAAGCGTACCAGCGCTCCGCATCCTGATAGCGCCCCGCATCATAATTGGCATTGCCGAGTTTGACAACTGTTTCGTAATCGTCGGGACGAAGTTTGTTGGCCTTCTGCCAAAATTCAAGCGCGTCGTCGTAGCGCTGAATCTTGTAAAAGAGTTCGCCCGCCTTGAATTGAGCATCGAAATCGTTCGGCGCATTCCGCGCTTGCTGCACTTGCGCCTGCACAGCCGCCTGCATTCCCTGCGCCGCGCGCGGATCGGCAACAGCAATCGATGAAGTTTGCGCGCCACTCTCATTCGCCGCACCGTCCGCACCCGACAATAAATCAATGTCCGGCGACGCAACGACTGCGGCAGTTGACATGCGCGCGGCGGCGCGTTGGTTGACCGTGTTGACGAACATGAAGCCGACGATAAAGCCGAGCAGCACGCCGATAGTTAGAAAAAGGCTGTTTTCCTTCGTCATAAAAGTAAAAGATCGAAGCCGTCAGGCGTTTACTACTTATGCGCGATGGCTCCAAAATTTCGTTGTCATGCGTAAGAATGAAGTCCCGGCAGCAGATAGCTCACGCCCAAGTACGTGAAGATGATGAAGAGAAAACCTGCGACGGCGAAGTATGCGCTGCGGCGTCCAGACCAGCCGCGCGCGATTCTCGAATGCAGAAACGCGGCATATGTCAGCCACGCGACGAACGCACCCGTTTCCTTCGAGTCCCATTGCCAGTAATGCCCCCACGATTCGTTCGCCCAGATCGCGCCCGTCATCAAAAGCAAAGCGAGTCCGGCGAAGGTAATGCCCGCTGTCACGTACATGAGGCTATCGAGCTTCTCCAAAGGAGGCAGGGCCGCGCGCAATTTCTCCGTGCGGAAGCTGAAGATAATCACAAAGAGCGTCGCGGCGAAGGCCGTGATTAAAGCCGCTAGTTCGACGGGGTTCGCGTTCAAACTCAAATGAAGCAGCGAGCCGTTTTGCTGCACGAAGCGCGTGGAAAATTGTTCGAGCTGCGGCGCGCTCATCGTCGCAATCTCTTGCGTGGAAAGTCCCGCCGCGTGTTCCGCGACCCACTTGCCGAAGTGCGCGTACTGGCTTGTGTCTATGTGCGCGACGAGGTTCGTCATCGTCTTGACTTGGGAAACAAGCAAAGCGATGGCGCTCGCCTGCACGACAAGCGAAAGCTTCAACAAACGATGTCCCCAGAGCCGCGCCGCTTCGTTTTCTTTGGCGAGATACATACCGAAGCTGACGATGACGCCGATGAGTAGCAAGCCCGTCAAAGCGAGCAGCGGCCCCACATAAGGAATGTCCGCGCGAAGCGGCACGGGGGAACGCGCGCCCGCCGTGCCGAGAAAAGTCGATGCGCCGTAAGTGAATGACGTGAAGACGGAAAAGCGGCTAACAGTGGCGATAACGGACACGACGAAGATGCTCGACCAAATCGCCATCGCTTCTGTCTTCACGCCGTCCTTCAAAAGATAAACGACGGCGACGGCGAAGCAGACGAGCGCGACGCCGTAGGAAAGCGACGCGATGCCGACGTGAATCGGACGCCAGTAGGAATCTAAGATAGGCGGCAGATCAATAAATTCGTTGCCGATAAAGCGCGCCAGAAGAAGAACGAGCGAGGCAAGCGGCAAGGTGACCGCGCCGAGAAAGCGAAAGTTTTTGCGGTGCGCGATAACGAGCGTCGTGATGCCTGCGCCGAACGCGAACGCGAGACTCAAGTCGTACAGATTCGCAAACGGAATGTAGCGGAAAGCCCACGGCAAATCGGCGGCGGTGCGTCCCTGCGCGAGGAACGTGGCGAGTTCCCTGTCATGCGCCGCGATCCAGCGCACGCCCCAACTCGACGCATTGCAGAACACGCCGATGGTCGCAAACCACAACCCTAGTTTCTGCGCCGTGTTCGACGGCGCGTAAAGATTCGTCAAATGAAACGTCGCGGCGGTTAAGTAACACGCGAGCGCGAGCATCATCAACGCGCCGTCGGAAATAAAATGACTGCCGCCAGACTGTATGCGCAGCAGCACCATCAGGACAGCGCCGACGACAGCTAAAATTGCCGGTAGATATGAAAGCAGCGACGAGCTTTTGAATTTAACTTCCGGCGCGTTCAAGGCCGCCGACTGTTGCAGAACTTCGCTCATAATTAATTTACCTCTTCTTGCTGTGGGGGATTTCCGCTGACGATGTTGACGAGCCGTTTGAAACGATCATCAAACCCGTTCCAATTGCGATTCGTGTTGCCACCGAGCGTTACTTCAAAATTGTTTCCGGCCTGTTCCTCTATGTGCGCCCAGACGCGTTGGTGCGAAAAGAAAAAGACGGCGCAGAGCGTTAAGGCGAGCAGCACGAAACCGATGTAAACGACGCGCGAGCCGGGATCGCGTTGAATCGAGAGTATGTGCGCTGACGGAACCTTCTCGAAATCCGCGAGCCGGAATTTGTAACCGGCGACGGGCGCTCCGACGGGCGCACCAGAGGGCAAATCCATCCCGAACGCATACGCCGTTTTCTGCTCGCCTGCGGGCGTCGTGACACGAAGGAGCGCCGCCGGATTATTGTATTCGCCGGAAGCAGTCGCAGGCTGCCCGCCCTGCAAAGTAAAGTCAGGCAAAAAGCTTGCGAACTCGATGCGCGTGCCGTCCGGCAAAGTCGTTTGCCCGTCGCGCTTAATCACAACGTCCTGCGCGGCGCTTCCATTCTCCGGCGTCAAATGCAAAGTGATATTGCGCGCATTACCGAGTGAAATAAAACTCGCTTGAAAAAGACGGTAGCCGCGATAATCGTAAGGATCGTTGAGATGCACGAGTGCTTCGCGCGTGCCGTATTCATCTTTGATCTTGATGCGCGTCAGCCAATCAATCGTATTGTCCGCTGAAATCGGCCCGTTCTTTTTAATCACCTTTTGTTCGATGTCCGTGCATGTAATCGTGAACGGAAGTTGAAACGGCGTGCGCGTCATTTTATCGAGCTGAAAATTCACTTCCTGAATCTGCGCGGAAGTCTTGCCCGGCTGAAGCTGCATTTCGCCTGTGTGTCCGAACTGCGCGGTGAGAAAGCCGCCCGTAAAAATCGTTAGCAGCGCGACATGCACAGCATACGCGCCGAGACGATTCCAAGTGCCGTGTTCGGCAAAAACAAAAGTGCGATTGTTCTTTTCCGTGACGCGCGATTTCAGGCCGACGCTTTTGCAAGCGGCGGAAACTTGCGCGGCAACATCGTCGCGGCTCGCGCCCTTTACACGAAGCGTCGCGGTTTGCTTTTGCCCGCGCAGCCAATGCGCGGAAGCATCCAGTTTCGGGCGCGAGATGTATGTCCATGCGCCGGGAAAGCGATCAATCGAAGCGAGTATGATATTGAGCGACAGCACCAACAGCAGCACGTTGAAGTACCACGCGTGATAGATGTCGAAGAAGCCGAGGCTGCCGTAAAGAAGTTGCTGCGAGGGCGTCAAATCCGCGTAATACTTATCGAAGCCTTCGACGGATTGCTGCATAATCAGCATTCCGATCATCGACGCGACGACAAGCGTAATCAAGAGCGAAACGCCCAAACGCACCGAACTGAAAAGATTGAGCACGCGCGTGAGCACGGACGGCGCGGCGCGCTTCGCCGTCGTAGACGCAGGCGCAGCGGGCGCAGAGTTTGCGACTGTTTCTATTTTACTTCCGTTAACTGCTGACATTCTTTTTTAATTTGAACAAAACGAAATATGGCGATACAGGCGATCAACCTGTGGATTTGGCTTCTGGACTTTGACGAGGGAAAAACTTCTGTCATCGAACCTCTGCATTGGAGCGCCCACATCATAACGAATTACATCCGCTTCATCAACTGCTTTCGCCTGCCCTGCGCAAGCGACCAGAACCGCACGCGCCGCACAAGCGTTCCGGCGTTTGCATTATGCCGCGCCACACAGTTATTTTACATGCGGGATGACCAAAAATATTCTACTCACAGTTGTCGGGACGATCTTAGGATTTATGCTCGGATTCCTCGCCGCCAACTCATTCAGCAAAGCGCTGACTCCGCCCGGAATTGTCGCGGAGACGATGTCGCCCGCGACGCCGCCCGCTGCCGCGCCGCCGCTCGATCCTGCCCAAACAAGCGGCAAGCTTCCGCCCAATCATCCGAACATCAGCGGCGATGCGGCGACAGCAGACGGCGCGACAACAGCGGGCGCAACGAACATCACCGCAAATTCCGCGCAGGCGCAGTCCGCGATGGATCAAGCGGATCGTCAACCGCGCAGCTTCGACGCGCAGATGAGCGCCGCCGCAGTCTTTTATCAAGCGGGCGCGTTCGACAAGGCGGCGCTTTATTTGAGCCGCGCCCTTGCGATTAACCCGAACAACGCAGACGCGCTGACGGCGATGGGCGACACCAAATACGACGCCGGAGATTACACGAGCGCCGCATCATTCTACGAACGTTCGCTCGCGCAAAGGCCGAATGATGTAGACGTGCGGACAGACCTCGGCAACACTTATTTCCAACGCACGCCGCCCGACTTTGACCGCGCCATCAACGAATATCGCAAAGCGCTTCAACTCGACCCGAAGCACGAAAAGACCTTGCAAAATCTCGCCGCCGCCGCACTGCGCAAAGGCGACAAACAAATTGCACGCGACGCTGTTGAAAAACTCGCAAGCGTCAATCCATCCAATCAATTTGTCGCACGAATGCGCGCCGCATTGGAAAGCAATTCGACGCCGTAAAGTTTCTCCGCTGAAATTAACGAAACTGCTGCAACTTCTTGGCTTATGATTCTGGTAACTGTTCAGGTATCCGGCAGCACAATTATCATTCAGGGGGCGCTCATTTCCGTGTTGGTTGGAATCGGAATAACTCCAACTCCAAGTTAGCACAAAGCATGGCGTCCTTTTATATCATTCGGCGGCGCGTACTTGCCGTGCGAGAGGGCAGAATTAATTTCCTGCCCTCTCTCGGTATGGCGCGCGTATATAACGAAACGTCTCCGTGCGGATGACTTCGCTCTCGCGCATGACAATCCCGTTAGCTTTTTTCGCCGCCGATAATCTCTTTGACTTTGTCCGTCGCTTCCTTCATCTTCGGCCCCGGCGCCGGTGTTTTGTCCGCGTCCGCCGTGTCGCCCGACGGCACGTCGAACTGGAACTTCTCCGCGTAAGCCGCCGGTTGATTGAGCACGTAAGCCCCGGTCACTTCCGAATAGAGTTCGCGCGCTTTCTCGGCGTTGATCTTTCCCGTCACGATCTCGTGCATGAGGTTGAGGGCGAGAATGTTCGCCGCCTCCATGTCGCAACGCGCGGAGACTTCTCCCTTCGTGCGCTCGACGATGACGCTGCCGTCGTAGGCCGCCAACTCGCCGAGTTTCTCCGCGGGCACCTGATAGTCAATGAACTGCTCGATGACATCGGTGTGCGGGGCCGGAAAGTTATGTAGCACCTCATCGCGGTAACAGATGGTGCGCTTCCACGGCCCGTTGTTGTACCAGATCAGGCGGCTCGCCATCGCCTCGTTCGGCGGGCCGTACTTGTCGAGGGTTTGTTCCGCCGCCTTCATGGACATTGGCGGCCAACTTTCGATGAGTGCCCGCACAGCACTCACGTCCGCGGCCGTCGGGGTCGCCTTCTCGCCGACCTCGCCGCCC
Source organism: Pyrinomonadaceae bacterium (assembly GCA_051000345.1). Classification (GTDB taxonomy): domain Bacteria; phylum Acidobacteriota; class Blastocatellia; order Pyrinomonadales; family Pyrinomonadaceae; genus JBHENC01. The sequence continues at coordinate 20,103 of JBPCOJ010000012.1, forward strand.
GCCTCGATCTTCTGCGCGGCCATCGTGCCGGTCACGGCGACCTCCAATCGCTCTTTTGCTTCCCCAGCTTTCATGACGTGTCTCCCTTTCGCTTTGAAATTAACTTTTCCCCTTGTTGGGTCTTCAAGGCCGACGAGTAAAAGCGCGCTCGACAGCAAAACCTTATCGCGATGCTACTCGTGTTATTTTCATCCAGATCATCCCAGCCGCAACAACGAGGAAGCCTCCCCATAGCGGAAAGCCGGAGCGCTGCTGCCGGTCGGCTGGCAGACTCATCGCCGCTTGATTCCTTTTGCCGGGCGAGTTGGTGTCGAGACCGCGCAGGAACTCCACCATATCGGCGCGCTGTGAAGCGTCGGCGATAGAAAACGCATGCGGCGCGCTGTCGCCGCGCGACGGGTCGAGCAGATTGTCCAGACTCGGAACCGAAGCGTCGTGCAGAAAGATATTCGTGCGGGCTAAATCGAGCAGCAGCGGCAGCGCGTTGCCGCGATGCTCGCCCCGAATGCTGGCATCCACCACAATCATCTTGTCGTCGAAGTTGCCCGGCGAGTTTAAGATCGGGCTGAGTTTGGAGTCGCCGCGCATCCCGGCGGGCGCGGGCGCGTAGCCTTTCCACATCGTTTTCAGATCAACCAGAGTGGGCGGCACGAATTTACTCTGGTCAGCATTGTGGCACTGCGTACAACTGGCACGGAAAGTTTCTCTGCCTCGTGCCGCCATATCCGCGTTGACCTTTGCTCCGGCGGGAGCTTGCAACTGGTCGAGATAAGCGTTCATATCGAGCAGTTTTTGATTGTCCACGCGCCGCCCGACAATACTTGCCGGATTACCGACGTTGCCGACCAGTTCGGCTTTGACGTAAGGAAAGCCGGTTACGCTGGTCTCTTGCAAAATCTTGGCGTAGTCGTCCGCCAATTGCTTACCGGCGGGACCGGCTTCCTTCTCCAAAAATTGTCGTCCTTCGGGCGTGAGCAGCGTCGTCGGGTCGAGGTTGGTTGTGTAAGAGCCGTTGCCGATGTCGTCCAACTTGCCGAACTCGCCAGCCGATCCGTATGGCGCGGCTAAATCCTGTCTGAATAAAGGAACATTCTTGACCGAATTGCCGTTGCCGTCCTGCGTTTCGTCAAAAGTTCCGATTGGATAAAAAGCGGGATTGCTCAAATACGCATCAACTTCCGCTTCCGTCGAATTCGGACCTAAACCCGACGGTGATCTACCGACGCTCACTCCCATAAATGTAAGCTGAAGGTTGGGATAAACGGCGCGTGAGTTGGCAGCCGTCGCCATCAATTTGCCGACGTTCAGAGTCAGCGCGGCGGGACCGTCAACGCGGCGACCGACCGAGCCGCCCGTTGGCATATTAT
>JBPCOJ010000108.1:0-6632 GCA_051000345.1 Pyrinomonadaceae bacterium
CGTTCGCTGATTCCGCGCACGACAATCAAATGCTCCGTGCGGCGGAATGCTCCGAATTGCTCGCGGTGGGCGATGATGCGCGCGGCGAGGCCAGCGCCGATGCCCGGGAGCTTTTCGAGTTCCGCGCGCGAGGCAGTATTGATGTTAATACGCGCCGTAGTTTGATTTGACGGTGAACGGTTTTCCGGCCTCGAGGCAGACAAAACGGCGGCCTGTCGCGCCATTTTGACGCAAGACGAAGCACACAGCACGAAACAAAGCGTGACCGACAGCAACGCCCGCCTGTGTCTTAGGGGAAACCTTTGTGTCATACACGCAAAATGTTGCAAATGAATAGGTTGGAGAATGTGCCGCGCGAATGTGCAAAATGCTAGAAGTCTAAATTTTTCAGGAACTTGTAACACTCAAAAGCCTGTTTTCCACAGACTTTTCCACAGAGGTTGTGGAAAACTTTTTCTGCCGCATAAATCGTCAATAAAATCCCGCGCAAAGAAAAATGTTCACTGCATTTCCTCGCTCACACGCTGCGCTTCCCAATCGTTGACGACCTCGTAAGCGCGGTTCAGTATGGGACGCGGGCGCGCGCCGTCGGCCTGTCCGATCAAGCCTTCGCGTTCCATCATGTCGAGGATCGCGGCGGCGCGCCCGTAGCCGATACGCAGCCGTCTTTGCAGCACGGAAGTCGAAGCGCGTTTCATCTCGATGCAAATTTTCAGCGCATCTTCGTAAAGCTCGTCGCGCACGCCCCCCGCGCCGTCTTCGCCCGCCGCTTCTTCTTCGGACTGCGTAATGCTTTCGTCGTAAACGGGATTGCCCTGATCTTTGACGTGGGTGACGATTTTCTCGATCTCTTTTTCATCGACATAAGCGCCATGCACGCGGACAAGCCTCGAAGTTCCGGGCGGCAGGAAAAGCATGTCGCCTCTGCCTAAGAGTTGCTCCGCGCCGTTGGCGTCAATGATCGTGCGCGAGTCTACTTTTGAGGAGACGCGAAAAGAAATGCGCGACGGAAAATTCGCTTTGATGAGACCTGTGATGACATCGACGGACGGGCGCTGTGTGGCAAGCACAAGATGTATGCCGACGGCGCGTGCCATCTGTGCAAGGCGCGTGATGGATTCCTCGACTTCGTGGCCGGAAGTCATCATCAAATCCGCGAGTTCGTCGATGATGATGACGATGTAGGGCAGCGTCTTCCAAGGCTCGCCCGTCTCGCCGTAATCCTTGACGGAGTTGCGATGGTTCACTTCCGCGTTGAAGCCGTCTATGTTGCGCACGCTCCATCCGGCAAGCTCTTTATAGCGGCGCTCCATTTCCGAGACAGCCCACTTCAGAGCATAAGAGGCGCGCTTCGGGTCTGTGATAATCGGCGTTGCGAGATGCGGAATGTCTGCGTAAAGGCCAAGCTCCAAGCGCTTCGGGTCAACCATAATGAACTTGACTTCATCGGGGTGCGCTTTGTAGAGAATCGAAACGATCAGCGTGTTGACGCCGACGGATTTGCCCGCGCCGGTTGCGCCCGCGATTAAAAGATGCGGCATCTTGGCGAGGTCTGCGACATAGTTTAAGCCGTCGATTGTTTTGCCGAGGGCGACGGTCAGCTTCGAGTTCGATTCGCGGAATTGGCGCGACTCTATGACTTCGCGCAAATGAATCTTGTCGCGCTGCGGGTTCGGGACTTCGATGCCGACATGCGCTTTGCCGGGGACGCGGTCAATGCGTATCGAATCGGCTTTGAGCGCGAGGCAGAGATCGTCCACGAGATTCGTGACGCGCGAATATTTGATGCCGGGATCGGGCTTGAATTCGTAAGTCGTGACGACGGGGCCGGGACAGATGTATTCAATCTTGCCTGTGACGTTGAACTCGCTGCATTTTTCGGCGACGAGCTTGGCGAGTTCCTTTAGCTCTTCGTCGGCCTGTTCGCTGTGCGGCGGCGGCGCGTTGAGAAACTCCGTCTCCGGCAATGTGTAGTCTGTGATCGGCGCGGCAAAGGCGGTTAATGCGCGTTGCGGTTTTTCAAGCGTCGCGGCGATGTGCTGCGCGGCGGGTCTGTCCTGTTCGGTTTCGAGTTGGCCGGGTTCGAGGCGCACGACTGCCGCAGATTCAACCATCGCTTCGATTACCGCCGCTTTGCTTGTTTCAACGCGGGCAATCGTTTGCGACGTCGCAGTGCTTCGTTTGACTGATTTATCGGAGACAACGGTTTCGTGAAAGATTCCCTCGGGCAATTCTTCCGGTAACTCAAAATGGGAATCAATCACCGGCGCATCTATCATTCTTTCTTCGTTGGTTAGATTTTGAAGCGGTGCGGATGCGGAATTCGTTGTTGCTGCAAGCGCCGAACGCTTGATTGCGGCGGCGGCAGTATTCGTCTCCTTCGTTTCCTGCACAGGAGAATTATCGCGCATGAATTCCGCGACGCGCTCGGTGGCGGTTATTCCCTGAAGCGGCGGCGCGTTTAAGTTCGCAGCGCTCTCTTCCAACATCGCTTCTCGTTCAGCACGCGCCGCATGACGCATCGCGGCACGCTCTGCGGCTTGCTCACGACGCTGTGCGCGCCACTCTTTAAGACGCGCGGGAGCCGAATGAAAGAAACCCATACGGTTAGCGAAGAGGCTGAGCAACTGCTCGTAAAAATGAGCAAAGGAAAAGTTGGTGGCGAGCAGCAATCCCGTCGCCGCGAGCGCGATGAGCAACACGCCCGCGCCGATGCTGTTTAATCCGCTTGCAAGCGTGCTTGCAACGAGAGTCCCGACGAGTCCGCCCGGCGCAAAGCTTCTATCGAACAGCGGGCGCACATTGGAGAGCGAAAGCAGCGCCGCGCACGCCAGCACAAGCATCAATAGTCCGACGACGCGCGACAGCGGCGCGTGTATCCGGCGCGTGCGAAAACGCCGCCATGCCGCCGCCAGCAAAAGCAGCGGCAACAAACAGGCCGCGAGTCCGAAGGCTTGATACAAAGCGGCGGCGACGTTGGCTCCGATTGCGCCGACGAAGTTGTTATGGCTCGCAACGGTTTGCCCGCCGACGTTCCAAGACGCATCGCTGCCATCATAAGACGCAAGGCACAGGGCAAAAAGCAGACCAATCGCGCCGAGCGCGATAGCGATAATCTCATTGCGCCGCGTGTTGCGAGGCGCTGCCGTCGGGATACGCGCGTCAGTTTGTGTTACGGCCATAAATTCTCCGAAAATTAGTATTCAGGAGTCGGTGAAAAGTATTCAGAAGTCAGGAGTCAGAAGTCAGAATAAAAGCGAGAAACATGAATCCAACTCACTGAAGCAATCGTTATCGCGTCTTTATTCTGACTCCTGACTTCTGACTCCTGTTTATGCTGCCTGTCTTGAAAGCAAATACGCTTTGATGAAGTCGTCTATGTCGCCCGCGAGCACTGCGTCCACGTCGCCGCGTTCGAGTTTGGTGCGCGCGTCTTTGACGAGGCGATACGGCGCGAGCACGTAGTTGCGTATTTGCGAGCCGAAGGAAATGTCCGCTTTGTTGGCTTCGAGTTCGGCTGTTTCGGCGCGTCGTTTTTCGAGTTCGAGTTCGTAAAGACGCGAGCGCAAAACTTGCATTGCGACGGCGCGGTTCTGGTGCTGCGAACGCTGATTCTGGCACTGCACGACGATGTTTGTCGGCAAGTGTGTGATGCGCACGGCGGAATCCGTCGTGTTGATGTGCTGGCCGCCCGCGCCTGTCGCGCGGTAAGTGTCAACGCGCAAATCCTTGTCGTTAATTTCCACTTCGATGGTTTCGTCTATCTCCGGGTAAACGAAAAGCGAAGCGAAAGACGTGTGACGTCGCGCCGCTTGATCGAACGGCGAAATACGAACGAGGCGATGCACGCCCGCTTCGGCTGCCAGAAGCCCGTAAGCGTATTCGCCTTCGACACGAAACGTCGCGCTCTTGAGTCCGGCTTCTTCGCCGGGCTGATAGTCGATGAGTTCGGCTTTGAAGCCGCGCCGTTCAGCCCATTTCAAATACATGCGCAAGAGCATCTCCGCCCAGTCCTGCGATTCCGTGCCGCCCGCGCCCGGATGAATCGTGCAGATGGCGTTGCGCACATCGTTTTCGCCCGCGAGCAGCATCTCCGTTTCGGCTGCGGAAATCTCATGTTCGAGACGTTCGACGAGGGCGCGCAATTCCGTCAGAGAGTCTTCATCATCTTCTCCGGCGAATTCAAAGAGCACTGCGGCATCGCTGATTGATTGCTCGAACGATTCCTGACGCGTGATGATGCGTTCGAGACGGCTGCGCTGCTGCAACAAAGCTTGCGCCGCTTCCTGATCGTTCCAGAAATCGGGCGCGGACGCTTCGGCTTCAATGCGATTTAGTTCGGCGCGCTTTGCCGCAACATCAAAGAAACCTCCCGAGTTGCTCGACGCGCTTCGCCAAGTCCTCATAACTTGAGCGCAACTCTTGGGTAGTTAAAGTCTCGATCATCCTTAAAACCTTTCTGCTAAAACTTTTGTCTGTAAATTCAGGCGCGTTAAAGAATCCGCTTTCGGCGCGAAGCAGCAATCAAAAAAAACAAACTGACGAGAGCGCAGAAGCCTGCGAACACATCGCCGTGCCGCGTGTAAAAAGTTTGCTCGCCATCATTGCGATTCACAGTCCATGTACGCGCGTCCGGCTGAAAACTTTTCGTTGCATCCAACACCTCGCCGCGTTCTGTAATACGTGCCGTGATGCCCGTATTGGTGACACGCAAAACCGGACGGGCATTCTCGACTGCGCGAAACACTGCGTTCGCCAAGTGTTGATGCAAAATAGGAGTCGGCCCCAAGTAGCCGTCGTTTGAAATGTTAATGAGCACGTCCGCGCCGTTCAATACTAATTGTCGCGCAATGCCCGGAAACGCCGACTCGAAACAAATGAAAACTCCCGCGCGCACATCGTTGCCGAGCGGCATCAGCGGATACTCCGCGCCCGGCGTGAAATCTCCGACCATCACAGGGATCATATTGACGCCCGGCAACCAGCGCGGCAAAGGTATGTACTCGCCAAACGGCAACAAGCGAATCTTATCATACTGCGCAACGAGCCGACCTTCTTCATTGACCATCACCGCCGCATTATACGCGCCGTTCGCCGGGGCAGGCTCCAACGAATTGAACAGCACCGAAGTGTGATTACGTTTTGCAAAGTCGGCGACGAACGCGCGGAACTGCGCATCGTTTGAAAAAGTGAAATTCATCGGCGACTCAGGCCAGACGACGACGCGCGGCACTGTGCCTAGCATGTAGGCGTCTAGTTCGCCTGTTGTTCCATGTTGGGCTTTGTCCTTCTGCAAAGGTTCGTCGTTTTGTCGTACTTCATCATCCCACTTGTGCAAAGCAGTTTCCGTCAGTAAAACATGACGATTAATAAGTGCTGCCGCTTCTGCTATCGAACGCGTCGGTTCCATTGGCACATTTGGTTGTACACCGATAATAATCGCATCCATGCTCTTGGCGATTTTGGTGTCTGTTTGAATTGGGTTAGATATAAAGTCTGCATATAGCGCAACACCGAGAGTGCCGCAAATCACAAGGCCGATTATCATTAATGCGGTTATATTTCTTTGCAAGAACGCGTACGCGACTGCCGCGTTCACCGTCACAATCAAAAAACCAACCGCATACACGCCGCCCCAATGCGCCGCTTGAATCAGGAAGGGTTGATAGGCTTGCGAGTAGCCGACGGCGTTCCAGAGCTGGCCTGTCGCGCCGAGTCGTGCCCATTCGCACGCCGTCCATAGGAAAGGCGCGACGAACAGGGCATGTGTTCCCCATTGGCGGATCATGCGTGCGAGTGCCGCGCAGCAGAGCGCAGGGAAAAGGCCGACGATGAGTGTGACGGGCAGCAGCAGAAAGTAAGCGACGGGCGCGGGGATGCCGCCGTAGCGAATCGGCGAGTACGTGAGCCAGTAACAGGAGCCGTAAAAATAGAGCGTGCCTGTCAGCCAGCCGAGCAGAAAACTTCGTCCTGTTTGCGGCTGGCGCGCGACAGCGACAAAGAGCGGCGCGAGCGCAATCCACGCGAGCGGCCATAAATTGAAATCGGGAAACGACACGACCAACAGCAACGCGGAGAGCACGGCGAGTCCCGTCTCTGAAAGCGTAGGTAGGTTCGCACGCGCTTTTGTCCACGCACGAACGCGCGCCGCTTCGACTTTTTCACGAAGCGACATTGTTGCCCGCTGTGCCTCTCGATCTTGCATGAAAGAAAGTTTATCAAATTGATATGAGTGTGCGCGAGTGAGCAATCTGTTTGACGGAAATCGTTTAGTTCAAGGGGTAATTCGACAGAAAACGTCACCGCCGGAGTGACAATTTTCGGCTCTCGACGATTTCATGTAAGGCGACGCCGCGTTCGCGTCAAGAAGTGGCGGGTCGTTAGGCAAAGTAAAAGAGTGATTAGATTGTCGTGGAAGGAAGCCTGAACGCAAAAAAAGCCCTATAAAGAGGGCGAACCCGGCCATTGCTGACCGGGTTCTCGTTTAGGTATGTTTTTCTGAAGAATGCTCGGCGGGCGGCTGGCGGAAGCGGCAGGCTTTCGCTCAGAGAAGTGATGGCGGCGGGGTCACGTTTCATCCGTGCTGGCCGGTAATGTATAGAGCACGTCTCGTGCCATAGATTTTATTTTTC
>JBPCOJ010000026.1:0-17496 GCA_051000345.1 Pyrinomonadaceae bacterium
TCTTCCACTGCGTGACTTGATTAGGATGGACGCTGAAGTTGGAGGCAATCTCGTTGATTGTTTGCTGTCCCTTGATGGCCGCTAAAGCGACTTTTGCTTTGAAGTCGGCACTGTAAATCTTTCGCTGCTTGCTCATCTGGTGCTCCCGTTTGAGCAGCGATTTTACCACCTTAGTATCTGGTCTGAATTTTGGGGAGCATTATAAGGTAACGATCAAAGTTCAGCTTCAAAGGAAGTATGGTGCGCGACTGCCGGTGGCGGGCTGCTCAAACTATTACTGGATGAACGCTTCGGCGCAATTATTTCACGCCTTGACGTTGAGCAGGGCTTGCCGTCACAAAATGTTTTTGCTCTCCTACCTCAGCGCGCTGGAGACGCAAGCGATGAATCTTTGTTGATCGGCACGAGTCGCGGAGTGGCGCGCTATGAACCGGAAAGCATTCAGCCAAAGCTTCTGCCCACGCGCATCATCAGCAAGCGTATTCATCAATTGACGGAGCTTCAGCAGGGCTTGAGTCTTGAGTATCCTCAAAACAGTCTCGTGCTTGAGTTATCTGCGTCGAGCAGCCGCACGTTCCCGGAGCAGTTCCAGTACGCGCTGTTGTTGTTCGATAATACGGGACGGGTAATCAAGCAGAAACTCGCGCACGACGGGCAGTTTACAATGGAAGGATTACGTCCTGGCAAGTATCGCGTCGAGGCACGCGCTTACACTAAAGACCTCGTCGCTTCCGAACCGCTCCGGTTTGAGTTCAGTGTGATGGGCGCGCCGTTTCCCCGCACAACCGTCGCGCTCTCAGTTTTGCTTGCGCTAACGCTCATCGCTTTGCTGTGGGGCTACTTGCAGAACCGAAAGATTACGCGCACGAGCACCGCACTTGTGGCGGCGAATCATCAATTGGCGGATGCGCGCCTGCAACTTGCCAATGAAGCAGAGGCCGAGCGCCGCCGCATCGCGCGCGACCTACACGATCAGACGCTCGCAGACCTTCGCCATCTCCTGTTGCTCACCGATCAATTACCCATGACTGGAGCGAGTGCTCCTCAATCTGCGCTTGCGCCGCCCGTTTTTCGTCAGGAGATAGAATCAGTTTCAGACGAGATTCGCCGGATATGCGAAGACTTGAGTCCATCTGTGTTGGAGAATGTCGGGCTGATGGCGGCGCTCGAATGGGCGCTCGCCAACGCGGTTGCTCACCCGCCTGCTGGCTGTAAGTTCGAGTATGAGTTTATGTGCGACGAATCGCTTGAGGAGCGCCTACAGTTTGCGCCCGGCGTGCGTATGCAGATTTACCGCATCATGCAGGAGGCCGTCAATAATATCTGCCGACACGCCGGTGCGACGCGAGTCAAACTCACGGCAACGCTCTCATCTGATGGCGAGTTTGCCCTCAAACTTGAAGATAACGGAAAGGATTTCGACCCGAGGAATAGCAAACGAAAAGGCGGACGTGGGCTTACTAACATTCGCGCCAGGGCAAGTCTAATAGAGGCGGAGGTAGCATGGAACAGACGCGCCGAAGGCGGCACTATGTTCAGACTTCGCAAAGTCGTGGCGGCAACAGAATAGATATACGGATGAGCATTATGGCATACAACATCGCTAGCATCTTGGTTACCTTTTGTGACACAAGTAAATTAAGGCTCATCCTTCATTATAGAGTTCGACCCTCCTCTGCTCCACCAAAAATGCTCAGGAAATTTCAAGAAACGGTAAGCCTGCCAGCTTGCCGTTTTTCTTTGCGCGCTTTTTTGGCAGGATTTTGACCGCCCGCACCCGTTCCAGCCAACTTTTCGACGGCTTCCCGCTTGGCTTCGTCCATCGCGTGCGAGTAGCGCTTCGTCGTTCTGATGTCGCCGTGTCCGAGTATCTCCGCGATCACGACGATGTTTGCTTTGGCATCAGCGAGCCGGGTTGCCGCCGTGTGGCGTAAATCGTGAAAGCGAAAATCTACGATCTTCGCCGCGACGCGCGCATTCGCGGGCGCGTAAGCCGTGCCGTAAACAAGCTGGACGTGCCGCTGTATCTTGCGCCGCTTAATTGACGCGCGAGCCAAACAAAAGGAAAGGAGCGGCTGTCATGGTCGCCCTTCTGAAATGTTATGATAGGTTTTGATTATGGATGCGACAGATAAACAATACTTCCAACGTTGGCTGAAAGCTTTAGGCAAGAATAAGCCTGACAAGCTCTGGCGAAAGTTTACGTTGCTTGAAGAACTACCATCTCTTAGCCTGAGCACAGAATCTTCGGCGGTCTATTCATCGAACATTGAGGGTAACAGCATTGATCTTAATAGTTATTTACGCTCGAAGGCCAGAGGCTTCGATAGTCGGTTCAAAGTTAAAGAGCGCAGAGAAATCGAATTATTAGTTGAAGCTTATAGTTTTGCGCACTCCCATGCGCTGAACGAAAAGAATCTTTTGACGGCACACAGTATCTTGGCCGCGCCCTTGCTTCCGAAATCGAGCTTGGGAAAATACCGCGATCAAATGGTTTACGTTTATAGTCGCGCGGGCATGGAGTATGCCGCCGTCGAACCGGAGTATGTGCCGGAACAGATGCGCGAACTGTTTACAGGCGTGAGACTCTTAAAACAATCTTCTTTGAACGTGGCGGAAATCTTTTATCACGCGGCTTTGCTCCATTTGATGTTTGCACACATTCACCCGTTTATGGACGGCAACGGGCGCGCCGCGCGATTGTTTGAAAAGTGGTTTCTGGCAACCCATCTTGGCCGAGAAGCGTGGCACATCCCGTCAGAATGGTATTACAAAGAGAATCAAACCTCGTACTACAAAAATATCAAACTCGGCTTGAACTTCTACACGCTCGATTATGATCGTTGCATCCCGTTCCTTACGATGTTGGTTAAATCTGTAGCCCTATGACTAAGCGAACCAAGCGAAAAGTTATCCGCAAGCTTTCATCCGGGAGCGATGCCCTTTCTACAGAGCAGAGCGTGGCCGCCGCTTTGGAAGTCCTGCGCCTTGCCGATTCGGTTCTGATCGAGCCGGAAGGCTTGCCGATTATCACGCCCGAATGGATGGTGATACTTAAAAACTTCGCCGGGCGCGGCAAAGACCATTTAGATTTGCTCTGGCTATTGCGTCAAGACGATTTAGTTGACCGCAAACTTGTCGAGCGCCATGTAAAGAAGTTGTTCGGGCGCTTTGCCTTTGCTGTGCTAGGTAATTTGCAATCTATTTACCTTGAAGCGGATTTGATGCGCGCCGCATCGTTGCCCGTACAGAATTGGGGCCGAGCACGCGGGCAATTACAGATGCAGCCACACAGCGCAACATCCCTTGGTTTTGCATCGGCGAAAACAGCCTCGTTCAACTCGGTTATGGAAAAAACCGCACGCACATTCAGGCGGCGATGCCCGACCACACAAGCGCCATCGCCGTCGAGATTGCAGGCGACAAAGAGTTCACTAAATGTAACCGAAAAGTTTCTTGAAGAAAGTAATCGCCGTATCACTCTCTCCGGGCAGAAGCGAGAGCAGACGGCAACACATTAGCTTAAATTACGATTGAATCACGCAGACATATATGCGCTACCTGCCAGAACCCGCATTTGCGCTCTTGGTAACATCCGTAATAAAAGATTTCTTATGAAGACACATGCAAAGGCCAGCCCGGATTCGTTCGACCAATTCGGCTTAAGCAAAGAACTCCTGAAGGCAATCGGCGGCGTCGGCTATGAATCCCCGACGCCGATTCAGATCAAAACCATTCCCCTGCTGCTCGCAGGCCGTGACGTGGTCGGACAGGCGCAAACCGGCACGGGCAAGACGGCTGCCTTCGCCTTGCCGATTCTCGAACGACTCGATATTAATCGCAATGCGGTGCAGGCGCTCGTCCTCGTGCCGACTCGTGAACTCGCCATTCAAGTCGCGGAAGCCTTCCACACTTACGCCAAAGACATGAAGCGCGTGCGCGTGCTGCCCGTTTATGGCGGGCAGTCCATCGTGCCGCAAATCAAGCGTTTGCACAGCGGCGCGCAGGTGATCGTCGGCACGCCGGGGCGCATCATGGATCATTTGCGCCGCGAGACGCTCGACTTCGCAAGCCTGAAGATGATCGTGCTCGATGAAGCGGACGAGATGCTGCGCATGGGCTTCATCGAAGACGTCGAGTGGATTCTCAAGCAAGCGCCCGCCGAACATCAAACGGCGCTTTTCTCCGCGACGATGCCGCGTGAGGTGCGTCGCATCGCCGACCGCTACCTGAAGAACCCGGAGAGCATTGAAATCGAGCGCCAGACTGTGACCGTCCCTACCGTCAAACAGTTCTACATCAATGTCTCCGAAGGACAGAAGTTGGACGTGTTGACGCGCCTGCTGGAAAGCGATGGAGATGCGGATAGCGCATCGCTCATCTTCGACCGCACGAAAATCGGCTGCGCAGAGTTGACAGAGAAACTGCAGGCGCGCGGTTACGCCGCCGAAGCGATGCACGGCGACATGAGCCAAGCGCAGCGCGAGACGGTGATACGGCGTTTGCGCGGCGGGCAAGTCGAGATTGTCGTGGCGACGGATGTCGCGGCGCGGGGGTTGGACGTAGATCGCATCAGCCGTGTCTTCAACTATGACATCCCGAACGACGTTGAATCCTACGTTCACCGCATAGGGCGCACGGGTCGCGCAGGGCGCGCGGGCGAAGCGATACTGTTCGTAACGCCGCGCCAGCAGCGCATGAAGCGCGACATCGAGCGCTACACCAATCAGCGCATAGAGCCGATGCGAATGCCTACGACGGCGGATGTCGCGGCGCGGCGCGCGGCGTTATTCAAGGAGCGTATTCTGAAAACGCTCGCCGAAGACGGAGCGGTTGACGCTTATTTGTCGCTCGTCGAAGAACTGGCTGATGAGAGCGGGCGCGACATCGCCGAGATCGCCGCCGCCGCCGCGCGTCTGGCGCAAGGGGACAAGCCGATAGGCATTGAGCTAGAGACGGAACCGGAACAATTCGCGCAGCCGGAGGATGGGATGGTGCGCCTCTTCATTGACGTCGGCCGCAACAGCAATGTCAGGCCGTCGGACATCGTCGGGGCTATCGCTAACGAGGCGGGCGTTCCCGGCAAAGCCATCGGTGCGATTGACGTTCATGACCGCTTTACTCTTGTTGACATACCATCGGAGTATGTCAAGCAAGTGCTGCAACGCATGAGCGGCAGCCGCATACGCGGCCACAATGCGAATGTCCGCGCGGCTGCTTCGCCGGACGACACATCGGGGGCTGAATCCACTGCTAAAACAACGAAGGGCGGGAAGCGGGACAGAGTTAAAAGGGACGCACCGAAGAAGGGCAGGAAATTTCCGAAGCGTTGAAATCGAGCCGCCGCCGCTGAACTCCGCCTTCACCATTAATGAGAATCGGAAGTGGAAGGCGGGTGATAAACAAGGCACGTCGAGTTTGCCATCAGCCTTGAACTTTCAATTCTCGATTGAAACTATTTTGTATCGGTTATATCCGTTGAAAAGACCAAAGCAGCTATTATGAGCCACATCGTTTTGCTCGGCGATTCCGTTTTTGACAACGCAGCTTATGTCGCAGCGGGCGCGCCTGATGTCGTCAAACAATTGCGGCAGCGTTTGCCTGACGGTTGGAAAGCGACGCTCTTGGCTGTGGACGGAAGTGTGACGAGAGATGTTCAGCGGCAAGCGGCGCAGATTCCAAGAGATGCCACACACTTGATCCTTAGCTGCGGCGGCAACGATGCGCTCGGGCACATGGGGCTGCTGGATGAGCCTGCGCGCTCCATGACGGAAGCCTTGACGAGGCTGGCGGAGGCGGGCGCAAACTTTCAGCAACATTACAGGGCGATGCTGGACGCACTTCTTTGCACCGATCTACCACTTGGCGTTTGCTCTATCTATTATCCGCGCTTTCCCGATCCGCAGTTACAAAGATTGGCTGTGACGGCACTGACCATCTTCAACGACGCGATTATTCGTGAAGTGTTTGCGCGCCGGATTCCACTGCTCGATCTGCGCTTGATCTGCGATGAAGACGGGGATTACGCTAACCCGATTGAGCCTTCCGCGCGCGGCGGCGAAAAGATTGCCGCTGCGATCGAGAGGCTGGCGGCGGAACACAATTTTACGCGCCACCGAACAGAAGTGTTCGTGTGATAAAACTACTTAACCGCCCTCCGAAGACCCTGCACATAATTCTTGGATGAAGGCATAGAACAACACCTCGCCTCATTCAACGAACCAATCAACCGCCTTTCTTACAATCTCCGGCAATAACCATCAATTCCTGTACTATCTGCTATGAAGAACAACTCACGACGACGCGTTTGCTGCCTTCCGGCGGCGGCTCGGCGAAGCGTTCCATTTCGGGTTGTTCATCGTATGGGCTTCGCAGCACTTCAAGCAGCATATTCGTTTCCTCATAGTTTCCCGCCTGCGCCTTCTCAATCGCTCTTTGTGCGACGTGATTGCGTAGAATGTATTTCGGGTTAACGCGCTTCATTCGCTCGCTTCGTTTCGCATCGACGCTCCCCTCGCTTGACAGTCGAGCGCGATAATTCTTTGCCCACTCATCGAAGCTTGCAGGATCAATGAACATATCGCGTAAGGCATCGTTGCGCTCGTCCGTCATTGTTTTGAAATCACAAAGCCTGCGAAAAAAGCGCGTGTAATCGACGGCGTTCGCCTGAAGGAGTTGCAAGGTATTGCGGACTAATCCGGCATCATCCGGCTGCTCGCTCGCTAAACCGAGCTTGTCGCGCATTCGTGCGGCATAGGCATCGGCAAAAATGGATTGATACTCATCCAGCGCCGCAATTGCCGCATCGCGTTCGATGAGAGACAACAAGGTTTGAGCGAAGCAGGACAGATTCCAGAGCGCGACGTTCGGCTGTTGATCGAAAGCATAGCGCCCGCCGTAATCCGAGTGGTTGCAGATGAACCCGGCATCGAATTCATCCAGAAAACCGAACGGGCCGTAATCAATCGTCAAGCCTATGACGGACATATTGTCCGTATTCATCACACCGTGCGCGAAGCCTACGGCCTGCCACTGCGCGATCAGCCGCGCCGTGCGATTAATTACTTCGTGCAGAAATTGAAGATATTTATCCTTGGCGCCCGTGAGGTGCGCGTAGTGATAGCGGATAACATAATCGGCGAGTTCGCGCACACGCTCCGTTTGTCCGCGATGATAAAAGATTTCAAACGTGCCGAAGCGCACATGCGTCGGCGCAAGGCGCGTCAATACGGCGGCGGATTCCACCGTTTCTCGAAAAACCGGCTCATCGCTTCCGACGATGCAAAGGGCGCGTGTCGTCGGAATCCCCAGCGCGTGCATCGCCTCACTGCAAAGATATTCACGAATGGTCGAGCGCAGAACGGCGCGCCCGTCGCCCATGCGCGAGAACGGTGTCAGCCCAGCGCCTTTGAGCTGCACGTCCAAGCGCCCGCCGTTTGCGTCTGCGGCTTCACCGAGCAGAATCGCGCGCCCGTCGCCGAGTTGCGGAACATAAGTTCCGAACTGATGCCCTGCGTAAATCGCCGAGAGCGGTTCGCTGCCCGTAAAGAGTTTGTTGCCGCAGAAATACTCTGCGAACTCCGTGCGCGCCGCTTCTCGCGGATCGAGGCCGATTAACTTTGCGACGGCTTCGTTGAAGCTCACGAGATAAGGAGCGGGAAGCGGCGTCGGTTCGACGCGCCGATAGAATAATTCCGGCAGGCGCGCAAAGGTGTTATCGAAAAGCAGAGTCTCAAGTGTTAACATGTCGATTATAATTGAAATTACGAATGAAGCTTAACAACTGAGTATCTTATCGTATCTGATGCGGCACGATTACATCTTCATCATTCATCTGTTCCGAACCGTAATAATGAGCAGTTATCAAACCGCACCGTGCGGCGCTTGCCGGACTTATCATTGTTGTGATGCTTGTTGTCCTTGCTCTCGCCGCGCCCGTCATCGCGCCGCATGACCCGGCAGCGCAGCATCCGGCGCAACGCCTTGCCTCGACCAGCCTCGCATTTCCGCTCGGCACGGATAATCTAGGCCGCTGCTTATTGAGCCGCCTGCTCTACGGCGCGCGCGTCTCGCTGGCGACTGCTGGCGCAGCCTCTCTAATCGTTTTACTTATCGGCGGCAGCCCCGGCGCAGTGGCTGGCTACGCTGGCGGGTGGGTAGATATATTTATCATGCGCGTCGTGGATGTACTGCTCGCTTTTCCACTGCTTGTGCTGGCGCTGGCGATTACAGGGTTCATCGGCGTCGGGATGAGCAGCGTGCTGATCGGAGTTGTCAGCGTGTGGTGGGCAGCCTATGCACGCATTGTACGCGGGTTGGTTCTCTCATTCCGCGAACGTCCCTTTATCGAAGCGGCACGAAGCGCGGGCGCGCGACCGGCGCGCCTTATCATCTGTCGTGTGATTCCGAATGTGATCTCACCTATCATCGTGCTTGCCTCGCTGGAGATGGGGAGTTTGATTTTAGCGATTTCGGGCTTGAGCTTTCTAGGTCTCGGCGCGCAGCCGCCGACGCCCGAATGGGAGCGATGCTGAACGACGGGCGGCCATTTCTTCAGAGCGCGCCGCAACTAATGATCTATCCGGGATTGATGATTAGCTTTGCCGTGCTGGGCTTCAATCTTCTCGGTGACGGATTGCGGGACGCGCTCGATCCTCGTTTGAAATAACTGCCGTAACATTCCGAATATAATCAACTGCCCTTATCCGTTTTTCCGAAGAAAGCTGTTTGACAAATAAACGCCGAAGGTTTATTTAAGAGCTTCGCTTCGATTATTCGCACTCGGTTCTAAAATCAAAAATCCTACGGCAAAGAGCGGCGTCCAACTGCGACTCCCAGCAATTTCATCCGGCAGGAAATCAGCGTTCTAAACTTCTAAACAGTAACTACGAAGTCTCCTATGAATATACTTTTCTACAAATCTTATTTCGGCTCAATGAACTCATGCAGCATTTTGTTACTCGCTGTAATGGCGCTAATGCTTTGCCCGTCGCTCTCGCACACGACACGGGCGCAAACCGTTTCGACTGCGATTATTTCAGGTACGGTCACCGATCCGCTCGGCGCGTTGGTGCCGGGTGCGACAGTCGAACTTCGCAGCATTGCCGGCAATAAATTGAGCAGGCAAATCACGAATGAGACAGGGCAGTATACCTTTGCGCGTGTGCCGTTCGGCGAATATAAAGTTACCGTCGTCATGAAGGGTTTTCATCAAGGCGTCGCTTCCATAATCAACGTCGAGGCGGCGCGAAATTATCCGCTAGACGTTTCGCTTGAAGTGACTGATGTGCTGGAGAGCGTCGTCGTAACCGGCACGCGCAGCGAACAGGAAATCGGCAAGATCGCCAGCGCGGTCAGCGTCATCACGAGAGATGAGATACAAAAGGGACAGCGCGTCAGCACTTTGGAAGAATCGCTGAAGCGCGTTTCGGGCGTGCGCGTCGAAGATGAACTCGGCGGCAACGGATCGCGCGTCCGCATCATCGTTCGCGGCGCTGGCACGCGCGCCAACAGCCCTGCGGGTTCCGGCGTGCGCGGCGTGAAGGTATTGGTTGACGGGCTTCCTAAAAATAACGCTGGCGGTTCGGCGCAAGACTTAACCAACATCGATTTGCAATCGGCGCAGCGCATCGAAGTGCTGAAGGGGCCGTCATCGGTTTTGTACGGCAATCAATCCGGCGGCGTCGTGAACATCCTGACTGAAGACCCGCCTGCCAAGCCCACATTCGCTTACAGGCAAACCTTCGGAGCCTATGGTTTGTACAAAGAGCATTTCAAGGGCGGCGGGCAATACGGCAAGTTCGGCTTCTTCGGCAGCGTCTTTCGTAACGATCAAGACGGCTACCGCGCGCAATCGAAATTTCACAACACGGGCTTTCACTCGAAGCTGAATTACAACATTAACCCTCGCTCGAATTTGTTGTTGATTTTCGACTACGATAATAATTACCAGCAATCGCCGGGGCCTCTCACCGATGCCAGATTCCGGCAAAACCCGCGACAGGCCGATCCGATTTTCTTGCGCAACGACGTGTTCGCGGTGGTGAAGGAGTTTCGTTTCGGCGCGATGTATCATAGAGAGCTTTTCGGGAAGGACGATCTGGAAGTGACCACGTATGTCGCGCCGCGCCGCTTGGGGCCATTCCAGCAAATCGGCGTTCTCATCGCACAGCAATTCGTCAATCGCGGCTTCAACACGCGCTATCTCAATTATCATTCCGTCGGCGGGTTCGGCAATCGCTTCACCGCCGGAATCGAATATCAAAATACGCCGATACGCACGACGACCACTAGCCGCATCACGAATAAGGTCACATCGGATTTGAACGAGCACGCGAACACCGCCGGATCATACGTCTTGGAAGAGTTCAGCATCCTGCCTAATCTAACGCTGACGGCGGGCGGCAGATACGACTACATTCGTTTCCAATCGCAAAACTTTGCGACCAACTCTGCGGAAGTCGGGCGCATCTTCCGCAAGTTCACGCCGAAAATCGGCATCGCTTATCAGGCGCTTCCCAATCTCTCCGTGTACGGCAATTTCAGTCGCGGTTTTGAAACGCCCGTCATCGGCGAATTGCGTATCCTGCCCGGCGGCGCATTCGGATTCAACAGCAGCCTCGACCCGCAAACTTCTACCAACTACGAAGTGGGCGCTCGCGGAAGTTTCCTGCGGCGGCGCGGCACCTTCGATGTCGCGGCTTTTCGCCAGAACGTAAATAACTTCATTAGTCCCTTCGGGGCTTTCCCGAACAACTCTTTTCAGAACGTCGGCGACGTGAAGGAGAATGGTTTTGAACTCGCGTCTTCTTTAACGCTCGTCCCGCGCTTGGTTTTCACCACGTCATACACTTACTCGGATTTCGTGTTCAAGAGATTCAACAACGGCATCAGCAATTTCGCCGGTAATCGTTTGCCCGGCGTTCCCAAGCACAGCGTCTTCGGCGAACTGCGTTACGATTTGCCGGTAGGGATTTACGGCGCGGTGGAGAGCCAGTATGTCGGACGATTCTTTACGAACGATGCCAACCAGTTCACGAACGCGCCCTACTCCGTCACTAATTTGCGCTTCGGTTACCAGCAGCGCGAGGGCGATAGAAAAGTGCGCTTCTCGCCGTTCATAGGCATCAACAATATCTTCGACAGAAACTATTCCGCCTTCGATATTATCAACGATTCAGCGAGACGTTTCTACAATCCTTTGCCGCGCATTAATGTTTACGGCGGACTCGGCGTTTCCTTTTAATCGACATGTTAATCGACATGCGCAACGTTTATTCAATTTCGCGCCGCCGCCGACTCACGCCTGTTTGGTTTTTAAGCTTATGTTTGACGCTTCTTCTGCTGTGTGCGAGTTGTCAGCGCGGCGCGGAAGGCAATCGTAAGCAGGCGCATGAATTGATTGTCGGCGCCGGCACGGATGTCGCCGTCAGTGGTGCCTTCCAAGCGAGTTTGGGTGTGTATCCGCTTAACGTCAACGTCGCCGAGCCGCTCGTCAAACTCTCGCCTGATTTCAAAATCGAGCCGTCTCTCGCCGCGAATTGGGAATTTCGGGGACAGAATACATGGCGGTTTTCCCTGCGGCGCGGCGTGCGCTTTCATGACGGACAGGAGTTCAATGCGCGTGCCGTCGAGCAGTCTTTCCGGCGTCATGCGAAGGAAAATTCCGGCTATAGTTTTATCAATGAAGATTCAGTCAAAATTGTTGACGATTATACGGTTGACATCACGCCGTCGAAGCCGAACATTCCGCTCCCGCAGCAACTCGTGCATCCCAATTACAGTATCTTTGCGCCGAACACGGATGCTTCCGTCAAGCCAATCGGGACAGGGCCGTTTCGCTGGGTGGATTACAAAAGAAATGAGCGCATAATCGTCGAGCGCAACAAAGATTACTGGGGAGAAAAGGCTGTGCCGGAGCGAATTACCTTTCGCTTTTTCCCTGATGCCACGACGAGAGTTCTGGCTCTTTTGTCTGGCGAAATAGATCTCGTGATGGATTTCCCGCGCGAACAAGTCTCGACGATCACAGCCCGCCCGGATTTCGCGTTGGCGCGCGCTCCCGTCGGGCTGACCCTTAGCCTGCAAATCAACAGTCATGGTCAAGCGCCATTCAACTTACTTTCAGACCGCACGCTGCGAAAAGCGATAGGGCTTTCCCTTAACCGTCAGGAATTAGTTCAGAAAGTATGGAACGATGAAGGCTCTGACGTGCAGAACATGACCGTCCCGGCGATTCTCGGCTCCTATGCTAACATCGTTCACGGTTTCGCTTACGACCCGCAACAGGCGGCGCAACTTCTTGACGCAGACGGATGGCGCACAGGACATGACGGAGTGCGCGTTAAGGACGGGCGCAGACTACAACTCGCGCTCGTCGCCAACACTGAACTCGAGACAGGGACGGTGGAGTTTGTGCAGGCGCAACTGCGCCGAATCGGAATGGATGTGCAGTGGATAAGGTTGCCGGACATAGGCACTTATGCTTCGCGTCTGAACGCGGGCGAGTTCGATCTTAACCTAGGCATGTCGAATCAAAACGACGGCAACCCGCTTTTTCTGCCCGCGCTCATTTATTATTCCAAGTCGGGCAGGCCATTTGCGCGCTGGTATTACGCGGGCCAGGAGTTTGACAATGTGGTGGAAGCGGGCATGAACGCGCCCGATCCGGCGGAGGTGCAGCGTCTTGCCGCCGAAGCAATACACATCGCCGTCGATGAAGAAGCCGTGAACATTCCCGTCGCCGGAGTGTTCCGCCTTTACGCGCTGAAGAATACCGTGAGCGGCTTTGCGCCTCACCCGTCACAGACAAACCAATCATGGACGCGCATCGACATTAGATAAAGTCGCGCTGCTATTTCCGCGAAGCGAATTTTGAAAAGTTAAAGAGGCTTTTGCGCATCGCCTCGCCCTTCTTCGTTAAAGTGTACTCGACTCGCGGCGGTATTTCCTCAAACATACGGCGCGTGATTAATCCTGCCTGTTCGAGTTCGACAAGCCTGATGGTAAGCGTCGATGAACTCATGTCATCCATTTCGCTTCTTAAATCGCCGAAGCGCATAACCCCGCGTTCGCCAAGCAGGAACAGCAATCGCAGCGCGTATTTGCGTCCGATGATTTGCACGAGTCCTGTTGTGGAGCAAAGACATTCATGGCTGTCCGTCTGAGCACCAGCGACGACGCGATCCATGCACCCGCAGGCATTCGCTTCCGGCACAGTTAAAATCGGTAATCCCATAAAAGAATCTCAGACACTCACAACATTTTGCTCACAATGCCTTGCGCACGATGCCGCGCACGATTTCAGTTGTCAATCCGTAAACGAGATGCGACGACAGCGCATAAGCGTGAACCGAGAGCGGGTACTCCGCAGATGTGTTCGAGAGACCGAGCGCGGGAACCACGCCCTCGTCTGCGGCAATCCAGATCAGCGCGCCATACGGCAATCCCGCGCCGATAGTAGAGACGGGCAAAAGTTCGGCTGCCGCGCCGTAAACCGCGCCCATCGAGATGCCGTAAGCGTAGTGGAGCGCCGTGCCGCCCGTGGCCTTCCCGCTCTTTGTCAATTCATGATCGAAGACGCCCACCGAAATCGCGTTGGCAAGCCGCTCCGCCGCATCATCCGTCTTATCGTCCTTGCCGTGTTTTTGCAGTTCGCGCCCGATGCCGTGTTGCGGAGAGCCTTCCTGTAAGGACTGCGCGCCGTGCGATTTTCCGACGCCGCCGATTAACTTGCCCATCGCAGATTGATACTGGTTCATCACGACGGACGCCGCCATTCCGCCGATGATGCCCGCCGCAAGTCCTTTCAGTACATTGCCTTCGCGCCGGACTTTCCGTTGCTTAATCTTTTTCATGTGCCTTCAGCCTTTCAGGAATGTTGATGCGCTGCGCCAGCCGGCGAAAGATGCTTGCACGGTTCAGTCGATTCAGGATCATTGCAGTCGCAGTTGGGATCATCACACTCGAAGTGGCCCGGCTTGAGCATCGATTCGAACTCGTCTGCGAACCGTCGCCCGCCCTCTTGCTGTCCGAGAATCGTCAAAGCGTATTTGTTCGCACCGGCGCGTTCGAGCATCCCGCTTGCAACCATGCCTTCGAGATTGTCGATAAGGAGCGATTCTTCCGCCTGTAGAAACTTTTGCAAATCGGAAAGGGCAAACTCCTTCCCCAAACCCTCGCCGCTCATCCAGTACATCACCTGCAAGATTTCATCGCGCCAGTAAATGCCTTCGAGCGATTCTTCGTAGTTATGTTTTTCATGCCCGGACATAACTTCTCCCTATGAGATAGCGACCTTTACTTTGTCGTCTTCGATTTTCAGCGGCAGCGATTGCAGCCGCAGTTCAGGATGCTCGACGCATCTTCCTGCGCGTCCCAAATCATATTTATAACCATGACACGCACAGACGAGCATAGGGCTATCGAACACCGCATCGTCAAGCGGTTGTTGATTTACAGCACAGGCGTTGAGGTAAGCGTAGAACTCTCCGCCGAGTTTACAGATTAGCAAATTGATTTCGGCGTAACTGATTATCTTAAATTGTTCGTCCTCGAAGCCCAGCGAGCGAACGATTGAAACCCATGTGCCGCTCACTTTTCGCGTGTCGGGCGGCGGTCTTTTAATCTGCACTAACTTGACGGGTTGCTGCGACTCGCTTCTTGGAGGAGCGATGATCGAGCCTAACAGTGCGGCGGCTTTGGCTGTGGCTTCGATTTGTTCGGTCATGCCTTCGATGTCGATGCCTAAAAGATCGGGCGCGGCCACGTCGAGAACTTTTTCGATTTCGAGTTTTAATGCCGCCAAGGGCGGAGCGCCTTTGCCGCTTCGCATCAGGCGCAACTGCGCGCGCCCTTTATCCACACAGAGCAACTCAACATCGCAGCCTTGGGAAAGCAAAAGCGGGCGCAACTCGTCAATCGCCGCCGCCACTCTTGCAGGCAATTCAACGGGCAGCAGACCGTGAATAAGCAAGATGGCGCGGATAACATCGTCCACGAGCAAGCGCGAATGTATTTCCGATTTAAGCGGCAGCGACTCGAAGGTTGCAAGGATGCGCCGCAAAGCATCGCCGTGCAGTTCGAGAATGATTTGCACGAGGTCTAGAACTTTGTTTCGCAGTTCCTCATCAGGGTATGCTTCCAGTTCTTCGACGAGCGCGCTTAATTGATTGACGATTTCTTCGGCATCACGCTCTGGAATTTCCACGTCGCTCATCAGCCGCCAGCCCTCGCCGCTTCGCGCCTTACAATCTCAATCGCCTCGCCGACTCTGGCAGCGACAACAGGGCTAAACTCCATTCCCCAATCATCCTTCAGCGGTTCGATCTCGACAATCGTGACATCCTTCGGAAACACCGCGAAGTGATTGCAAACAATCAACAGATTTTCCAGACTAAGGACTCCTGTGACCGCTTCGCCGATGCACGCTTGTATTTCATCGGCGCTTGGTTGCGGGTCAATCCATGGATAAACTTCGAGCATTCCCGGCGCACGTCCGCGCTTCGCTGCACTGACTAAAATCGCTTTGTCAAACTTAACAGGCCATTCTTCGAGCCACTGGTAAATCATGATCGGGCCGAAGTTCAAATCTTCGACGTGGACGCCGTCCGGCCACTGCGCCTGCTCCAGTTCTCCGAGCAGCACCCGCCCGAAGGACATGTCACTCATATTGGAATAACCGATGCCTGAGACGAGGACATTCACGAAGCTTTACCTCTGACAACTTATCCTTCAGCACCGCACGCGCAGGTATTAACCTCGCGTATTATCTCGCGCTCGCCGCCGTAGATGTGCGTCGTGCATGGCATACACGGATCGAAGCTGCGAATCGCGCGAAGCATATCAACGCCGGTAAAATCTCCGGGCTTGTCGAAGTCTTCGATGATCGGCGTGTTCAGAACCGCTTCTTCATAAGGGCCGGGATTGCCGAACGGGTCTTTCGGTGAAGCATTGAAGGTTGACGGCGTGACAATTTGATAATTAACTATCGCGCCCTTGTCGAGCACTAGGTGATGCGAGAGAAAGCCGCGCCCCGCGCCCCAGAACCCGACGCCGATGCGCTCGCCCATCGGCACTTCAAACTTAGTGCTCACTTTATCTTCGCCTTTGCGCAAGAGGTCAAACGCCTTCAAGACCATCGTGTAGGCCATCATCAAATTGTAGCCCATGCAGTAGGCGCGCGCGCGATTGCGCTCGAAAGCGTTCCACACCGTCGGAATCTTCCACTCGAAATTCATCTCGCGCAGCATCGTCTTCGGCATGTGGAATTTCAGGCTATGCCCTGTGGATTCCATAAACTGATTCTTCGGCATCAATCCGGCGGCGGCTGTCGTATAGATGCGCGCGTAGCATCCGGCTTCGACAACTTGCCTGTCCCAGCGCGGCGCTGTGTCCCAAGTGTAGCGATCCTTCCAACTCTCCTTCGACGGTTTCGGTATCGTCTCTTTATTCCAAGGATGATTCGGCGAAAGCGGCGCGCCCGCTGGGTCTGTCATGAATCGCTGCTTGCCGTTCTGATTCCAGTCTTCGTAGTAAGAATGCTCGACGAATTCTTCGAGGCCGAGATTGATTTGCTGTAGCTTCGTCGTGACCAGCTTGCCGTCGATGACGACGCCCGGAGTCGCCCAACGCTTCTCGCCCCACTCGTTGCAACGCTCGTAACTCGCGTCGTAAGAATGCTCGTCGTCCCACATCCCCAAATCAATCAAGTTCGCGGGCAGCGCTCCGACCTTTTTGTATTCAGGATTGTACTCGTAGAAGAACTCCGTCAAATCATCCCAGAGCAGGATCATTCGCTTCGTCCAATCAATCATCTTTTGCAGTCTGGTGTACGTCTCGTTGAAATCAGTAATCGTCACCGTGCTAGACATACCACCCGGCACGACTGTCTGCGGGTGCGGATACTTGCCGAAGAGTACAGAGTAAGCTTCACGCGGCACACGTGTCATTTTCAGGCCGTCTAAATAGAGCTTGCCGGAAAGCGGGTTCAAGCCCTTCATGATGTCGCCGATGGTCTTGAAGTCATGAACTTCAGCGTTCGGCGCTGCTGTAGTCTTGGCTTTCTCCCACATCGCGGGATTGGTCGCTTCAACGACGATCTGTGAATAATCGGGGCCTGCGAGCAGAAACAGATGCAGCGGATGGTCGTACAGAAAATCCAGCGCGAGCGCGAGATTGCGAAGCACTGTGCCGAGCGGCGGCGGCGAAATACCGAATGCCATTTCAATCGCTTCGCAAGCGGCGGTTGAATGAACACCGCCGCAGACGCCGCACGCGCGGCTCGAGATATAAATAGCATCGCGCGGATCGCGCCCTTTGAGGATAACTTCATAGCCGCGAAAGAGTGTCGCCACCGAATTGGCTTCAAGAAACTTGCGCTCTTTCAAATCCGCAACGGCGTGGAACGATAGTGCGCCCGCGACGCGCGTCACCGGAGAAATAGAGACATCCTTGATGTGTCCGTTGCGCGCCATCATCTCTTTGAGCTTGTCGCGG
>JBPCOJ010000040.1:0-36459 GCA_051000345.1 Pyrinomonadaceae bacterium
GCGCGCTGCACAAGCGTGCGCCATTGTTTGCTGTGACCATTAGCGAGCGCCTGCGTTTCCATTTCAGTCAACTGCGGAAAATAAGCTGTCAAGCGCGCGTAAAGATAACGCACGTCTTCAGCGCCGCCTGTGGCAACGAGTTCATGCAGGATCGGCGATTCAACGCGCGCGATGCTCGGATAGGCCATAACTTCAAAAAATTTCTGCGCGCAAAAAACCGGCGCAGCCAGCGATGACAACATTTCACTTCCATGCAAAATTACAGGAGAAGGGCTTTGACTATCAAGCGCACAAGGCGAGTTGAAGGATACTAAGGACAATGCCCATTCGATTGCTATACATGGAACTCGGCTTTGCCGCTTTATATCATTGCTTTGTTTTCAAACAGCCGCGCCGGAGTTATCGTGAAGCGATTTAGTACGAATCATAAATTTTAAGATCACGGTTTCGCGTTGAGTCATCGCACATGAAATGCGAGTTCGGCAGCAAAGCGAAGATTACCGTTAAAATTTCCGGCAATGCCGCGCACTGGCACAAGCGTTGCTGACGGGAAGGGTCAAGCGAGTTGGAAAGCGACATTAACATCAAAACGGCGACGCTCAAAAAGGAGAAGTGGAATATGTTGTGGACAATCTTAGTAGTGCTTGTGGTTTTGTGGCTGCTCGGTTTCGGATTATCCATTGGCGGCAATTTGATTCATCTGCTGCTGTTGGTGGCTTTGGTCGTTCTTGTAATCAATTTGATTACAGGCCGCCGCGCAGTCTAGTAGTCGATAACAATCAGAAAAGGGATGCGAGTGTATGAAACGCTCGCATCCCTTTTCTTTTTCATTTGCTGAAGTCGATTGTTCGCGCATTCAGTGTCGATAAGAGACGTGCTACTGGATACAGATTCAATTCACTGTCGTGATACGGCGAACGGTCATAGAAAAATTGCAGGCGCTCGCGCGCGCTTGCGGCAAACTTCGGATCGCTTGCTACGCGCCTTTCAAATTCCCTGCGCAAATTCTCATCCTTCGACATCATCTCGCGCGCGAGTTTTTCCAGCACATAACTTTCGCCGAATTCCTTCTGCTCGAAGACGGCGTTGAAGAAGCCCCACGCGGCGAGCGAATCCGGCGCTGACGGCTCAAGCAAGTTCAAAGCGACGCGCGCCGAAGGTTGCGCCAGCGGCACGACGACGGAACCGGCGGGAAACACACGGCGCTCCCGCACAACGATTGTTTTGTAGTTCGGCATCACGCGCCCTTCAAATGACGCAGCGGCGAAACGCACATCTTTGAAACGATAATCTTCAACGTCGAGCGTTGTCTCTACAATGAGCCGCTGCATCTGCAATCCATGCGCGGCGAGCACCTCTATCACGTTCGTCCACTGCGGCGGCACGACGTAATAAAGCGGCGCGGCAACGGATACGCTCACGCGTGTTTCGTCATAAAAAGGAATCGTTAAATCGAGCGGCTTCGTGCCGAAGATGACTCGCTCCGCGCCCGACACATCGCTCGACTCTCTACGATACTCGACGCCCTTAAATTGAAACGGCGTCGCTTTGTTCGTCAGTTCAAGTTGCAACGGCATAGCCTTAGCCGGTTCATATTTGCGCCCGGCTGCAATCGTCTGCTCATCTGCCTGCCGCACAGCAGTCAGCAAGCTCTGCGGATCGCGGTTTATTTCTTCGAGCGTGGCGCGCAGCAGATCATAATTTCCGCGCACGCGCGTGCGGTAATCCTTCAGCATGTGCGTTTCAATCAGCAAGCCGGGACGATTGCGCAGCGGCGTATACGCTGTCGAATATCGCGGCGTCGGCAGAAAGCCGTCGATACCCTTCATCAAATCACGGTTATCACGAAACTCTAAATAGGGCGCGAGCAGATTGCCTGCGGCTTCCGTCGCCGGAACAATTCTTTTGTCGAATGCCGCCTGTTCCCATGCGAGCACAGCGGCAGGCACATTCTCGTGATGCTCATATTGATAAGTCACGTTGTAGCGAAAATCAGCGCCGTCCGTGACATGGCAATCAATAAACAAATCAGGGTTCCACTCATTCCATAGCTTCAGCCATGCGCGCGTTTCCGGCGCGTCCGCCTTCATATAATCGCGGTTCAAATTCAAATTCGTCGCTGTCGCGCGCCAGCCCATTTCCGCCGGGCCGTTTTGGTTGATGCGATTAAACGCGCTGAATCTTTCATGACCGTCCGTGTTGTAAATCGGAATAAAGAGCACGACGACGTGATCCAGCAGCGAGAGGCGCGTTTTCGTAATCGCAATGTCGCGCAGCAAAGCAAGGCCAGCGTCCTTCCCGTCTGATTCTCCCGCATGTATGCAAGCTTGAACGAGCACGACGGCCTTTCCCGCTCGCCGCGCTGCTTGCGGAGTAAAGGTTTCGTTTGTCGCCGCGATGATAAGCGGAAGGTCGCGTCTCTGCCCGCTCTTGCCGAAGCTTTGCACTCGTATCAGCGGCGAAGCGGCGGCAAGTTTTCGCGCGTAAGCGAGCGTCTCTTCGTAACGCGGCGTTTCACGATACTGCGTGCGTTCGGCGTGCGTTTCCCATGCTTTGGGAACATTCATTGAAGTGCTTTGTGCCATAATTTTTTGACATGGCGAGAGGGCAAACAGTATTAACAAAAAGCGCGCCGACTGCTGCGCGATTGAAAATTTCATACAGCTTCTCCGTGTGCGATAATCACATACGACAATCTAAGCGTGACAGCGCTTTGCGTCAAACTTGCGTCTGATGCACAATCCAATCATCATCTAAAATTCAGCACTCGAACAACGCTTTACAAAAGGGACATTCATGCAATTCAACTTTTCCATCCGCCTTAAACTTACCAAAGCGCTTTTATCGCTCTCGCTCGTCCTCACGTTATACGGCTTTGCTTCGATACACGTTTCATTCGCCCAAACGCCAGCGCCTACCGTCACCCCGACTGCCACGCCGCAATCGCCACGCGGACGCATGGAAGGAACGATCCACACGCGCCCGCCGCGTACCTTCGACGCGCAACACTATTTAATCCGCACGCGTTTCGACGTGCCGAATAAAACAGTAATCGGCGATGAAACCGTAACGCTCAAGCCACTCGCGGTAAACTTCAATTCGTTCACGCTTGATGCGGCGAATATTAATATCGAATCCGTGACGCTCGAAGGAAAAAACACTCCGCTTCGTTTCACGGCCTCGCCCGACAAGCTTACGATCAATTTAGACCGCGCTTATGCTCCGGCGGAGACCATCACGATTCGGATACGCTATCGCGCCACTCCGCAACGCGGCCTTTACTTTGTTTCGCCCCCGCCGAGCGCCAATGCCGCGCGGCCTTCAAAGCCCGCGCAAATCTGGACGCAGGGCGAACCCGAAGACAATCATTACTGGTTTCCCTGCTACGATTTTCCCGACGACAAAGCCACCAGCGAACAATTCATCACCGTTCCGCAAAATCAAATTGCCATCTCCAACGGCGCGCTGCTTGACAAAAAGACTAACAGCGACGGCACGCAAACCTTTCACTGGTCGATGAACAAGCCGCATTCGAGTTATCTCATTTCCCTCATCGTCGGCGATTTCGCCAAAGTTACTGACGCCTACAAAACCATTGCCGTCGAATACTACACTTATCACAACACGGAACAGGACGCGCGCCGCAGTTTCGGTAAAACGCCGCAGATGATGGGTTGGTTCAGCGAAGCTTTGAGATACGAATATCCATACAACAAATACGCGCAGACAGTCGTCGCTGGCTTTATCTTCGGCGGCATGGAAAACGTCACCGCGACGACACAAGCCGACAACGAAATTCTCAACCGCGCAGACGAAGAACCGCAAACTTCCGCCGACAACCTAGTATCACACGAACTCGCGCACCAGTGGTTCGGCGATCTCGTCACCTGCAAGGATTGGTCGCAGGCATGGCTCAACGAAGGCTTTGCGACGTTTATGGAAGCGAGTTTCAAGGAGCACGAAGCGGGACACGACGCCTATCTTTTTGAACTGCGCAACGACGCGCGCACATATATGCGTGATGATAATGCGCGCTATCGCCGCCCGCTTGTTTACAATCGTTATCGCGCGCCGATTGATCTCTTCGACGCTACGCTGTACCAGAAGGGCGCGCTTGTGCTGCACATGCTGCGCGGCGTCGTCGGCGACGAAGTTTTCTGGAAGGCGCTCAATATTTATCTTAAGGAAAACGAATATCGCAACGTCGAAACAGCGGATTTACAGCGTGCCTTCGAGAAGGTGAGCAATCGCAAACTCGATTGGTTTTTTGATCAGTGGGTAATGAAGGCTGGCTACCCGGAATTGCGCGTGCGCTATGTTTACGATCCGGCGGCGAAAAAACTGACGCTCAATGTGGCGCAAACGCAGACGCCCGACGACATCACGCCCGCCGTCTTTCGCCTGCCCGTCGAAATAGAACTCGCCGACGCAAACTCTTCGCGCACAGAGAAAATAGAGATAACGCAGCGTGAACAAAGCTTCACATTTTCATTGGACGGAGAACCACGCATGATTCGCTTCGACAAGGATTCGCGCATTCTCAAGACTCTCGACTTTCCGCAATCGACCAAGATGCTTTCCTATCAACTGATGCACAGCGCGGACGCCATCGGGCGCATCGAAGCCGCCGAAGCGCTCGCCCACACCGCAACAAAACAAGCATCACTTGGCGAAGAAAAAAATCCGGTTGTCGAAGCTTTGCGACAGGCGCTCACGACTGATTCGTTTTACGGAGTGCGCGTCGCGGCAGCCAACACCCTCGCTCACTTGAACCACGATGACCACGCGGCGGCAGCGCTCGTCGCTGGCGCAGCAGATAAAGATTCGAGAGTCCGCGCGGCGGTTATTGGCGCGCTCAAAGATTCCGCTAACCTTAAAGCAATCGAAGCTGTGCGCGGCGCGCTGAATGATCCGAGTCCGTTTGTCATTGTCGCGGCAATGGCTGGCGCTCTCAAGCAAGGCGATGACGCATCACGAATTGCCGTCGCCGAACTCGCATCACGCCAAAATGTTGCGCCGCGTGTGCTTATCACTGCGATGCTGTCGCTTGCGAGCGTGCGAAGCGCAGAAGCTTTGCCGCTGGCGATGAAGGCAGTCGAGGCAGATCAATTAATGGAAGTGCGTCGCGCCGGACTGCGCGCGCTCTACCGAATCGGCACGCATGATCCGAAGGCAGTCGAGCGTCTCATCGCACTGCTGGACGATTCCGAGCGCGATATACGTTACGCGGCAATTCAGATTTTGGGTGAATTAAAGGCGACGAGCGCCGCCGGTACGCTGCTGAGATTATCTAAGGAAGACAGGCAAGCGGACGTTCGCAAAGCTGCGCTCGCAGCGCTCACGCAACTTAATAAAGAAACAAATGAAAAAGTGGACGTGGCAGTTGATGCTGAACCGCGTTCAATCGACGCGCCATAAAACAAGCTCAAGCGGCGCTTCTATTTTTCATTCAATGCGCTTACCCGCCGTGGCGAAATTCCGGGTAAAGCGTCATGCCGCCGTCGATAAAAAGCGTTGCGCCCGTCACATAATTCGCTTCGTCTGAGCACAGATAAACCACAGCGGCGGCGATGTCTTCCGGTTTCCCGGCGCGCTCATTCGGAATCTTTCGCAGCAGATCGCGCAGGCCGTCTGGATTGCCCCAGACGTTTTGATTGATCGGCGTCGCAATCGCTCCCGGCGCAATCGTGTTGGCGCGCACGTTCTCTGTGGCGAGTTCGAGCGCAATGGTTTTCGTCAGCATGTCGAGCGCAGATTTCGCGGCGCAGTAATGCGAGTAACCGCCCCAAGGAATTTTCTGGTGAACCGAAGAGATATTGATAATCGAGCCGCCGTTTGTTCCCTGCCCGACCATCAATCTAGCGGCTCTTTGCGCGCACAGAAACGCGCCCGTCAAATCAATATCTATCACCTTCTGCCACGCGTCGAGCGGCATTTCCAGAAACGTGTGATACGTTTCCATGCCCGCGTTATTGACTAAAATATCCAGGCCGCCGAACTCTTTTTGGATGCGCGCGAACATCGCATCGACCTGCGTTTCGTTTGAAATGTCCGCCAGCACCGCGATGCCATTTGCCCCCGCATCCGTAATGCCTTTTACAACTTCGTCGGCGGCCTCCGGGTGCGTGATGTAATTGACGGCGACGCTTGCGCCCTCCTGCGCCAGACGCAAAGCAATAGCGCGCCCGATGCCGCTGTTCGCGCCTGTCACCAACGCGCGCTTGTTTTGCAAACGACCCGAATTATTCATGCCTGATTCATCCCTATTCTCTGCTCAAACTTAGGCATTGTTTGAAAAGTCCCGTAGGGACGAAATGTTTATAGTTTGAGATGCGCTATTGTGTTTCTAGCTCCGTAGGAGCGGCATACTAAGTACATGCCGCTCCTACGGAGCTATCTTTGACTGTATGTTTCAGTGCTATAAACATTTCGCTCCTAACGGAGCTATCTGTTCAAACAACTTCTCGGAGATTCAGTATCAAACATTGAATGTCTGGAATTTGCGCCACTCCATTCTGAAGCACGCCATTACATAATCGCAATCGAGAAGTCGCGGCCTTCCCAGCGCGCTGCCTCCGTCCAGTAAAAAGTAAACTTCAACGTTTCGCCCGCCTTCAATTCACCCGGCGCAAATTCGTGCGAGTAGAGTCCCAAGCCATCGGCGATCAAATCGATGTCATGCACGTTTTTCCATTCATCGACTGTCCATCGTAAATGCGCCGGAGCAATCAATTCGATGCGTAAAGTCTTCGACGAACGGCCTGTGCGCAGCTTATGATTAAAAAGCCAGACCTGTAAATCGCTTTTTACCTGTTGCTCGATGTATCGCGCGCGAACGGGTTCGATCATGTCGAATATTTTCCTGTCGCGTTTCGATCTGAGCAGCTTAATGTACTCTGCGTGCGCCCACACAAGCGGCATCGCAGAGCCTGTCGGACGCCCGTTGTACATAGACTTTTCAGGAATGTCCCGAGTGTCCCAGACCTGCTCCGGTATCATCGCGCCAGCGTTGGCGAAGCATTCCATCGCCCTTACATAAACGGCGACATTTTGTTTGGCCGCGAGTTCGTAATGCGCCCGTTCGCCGGTCAGCAAAGGCCATGCGCGCCCGACACCCGTGCCGTCAAACGGCTCGCCGTCCGCCTTTTGCCCGTAGCCGTCGTGATTGTAGCGATGCCAGCACGGGCCGCACGGCGTCTCCGTCTTTAACACTGCATCATAGACTTTGAGCGATTCGAGTATGTGATGATCGTGGGCGGCGCGTATGCCGTAGCGCGTGAGTTCGAGAAAGCCGCCGTCTACAATATCGTAAACGGGGAAGCCCGTTTCTCCTGCGGGACGATTGCGAATCTGCACGATGCCCGTGTTCGGATCGCGTTCCGTCTCTAGGTCGTCCGGGTCAATCGACTCGATGCGAACGTAGCTTTCAGCGTGTCCTTCGAGCAAGCTGCTGTTTGTCGCATACGTCCATTCTTCTATGTTCGATGCCCAGTAGTCGCTTGCCCGCAAACACAGCTCGGCAATTTGATGTTCGCCGCGTTTCCTTGCCATTTCAGCGGCACAGACGAGCGCTCCGATTTCTGCGGCGAGCGTCGAAGGAGAGAGACCCGCGTCTTCTTCCCAACGCTCCTGCGGCGAAGTGGGGCCGCGCCGCAAAATGTACGACGCTCCGGCCTTGACCATCGGGTACGGATCGAAATCACCGAGCAGATTTTCCTGCTCCAAGCGCCACGCGAGCATAATCGGAAAAGCGGATTCGTCTAATTGAATGCCAGTCCAATACGGTTCCCCGTCCACCCAACAATTCTGCGGCATTCCGCCGCCCGGCAATTGAATCGAAGCCAGATAACGCAACACGCTTATCGGTAATTCGCCATCGCCTGCGGCAAGCGCGGCCATTGCCGAATGGCACAAATCACGCGGCCATACCAGATGATAGCCGCCCATGTTTTGATCGCCCGCAATCTCGCCCCAAGGGATCGAGAGCGACGCGCAGATTGCTCCCTTGTGTTGCCTGTCTTCATGCGCGCGCAGAATCATCGCGCTCGTGTAATAAGTTCTGCCGCCATCGCTGCTTTCCGCGCTCAAATCCGTTAAGCCGCCGCAGTATGCGCGCCACGCCGAGACATATTCATCGCGCGCCTTTTGCCAGCCGCGTTCAAGGGAATCGATTGCCGCGCGCGACGCTTCTTCAGGGTTAGCGCCGAAGCCAATCGCAAGCGTCCATTCCCTTTGCTGCGCGGTGTCGAGTTCACCCGTCAAGGCAATATTGCCGTTTGTCGCCGTCGCAAACTCCCAATCCATTTTTAGATTGTCGTGAAGGTCAGCCCACCCGTCGCTTGCGCCTGCAAAGCCGCACGAAGTTTTGCGAAACGGAACGGAAGCGACGACGGCGAGTGCCGTGCCGGAGCGTTCCGCCGTCAAACAAACGCGCCCGTCGATTTCAAGCACGCGCCCGTTGTTATTCATGCCTTGATTGCCGACGTGCGGAGCGACGAGCGCGTAAATTTTGTAGTGCTCTGCTTCGGGAAACAACGGTTCGTAGCGCGTGTGTACGAGCACGACGGGCGCGCGCGAATCCGTGATCGTTTCTTTGACGATGCGATAGCGCCCGCCGCGATCAGAATTCGTCTGGCGAAAAGCCAGAGAGCGCGCATCTGCATATTCCAAATGGTGTTCAAGGTCGCGTTTTTCTTCGTGGAAAAAGCTGCGCCCGTCCGTGATGAGATATTGCGCGTCGCGCGTGTTGGCGCAGTCTACGCGCGGGAAATAAATTTCATTAAGAATGCCGTAGGCGAGTGTAAACCAAACGGGCGAGGCGTCGGCGAGTGCCGTGCCGACGCCTTCCTTAGAGCTGGATGTCCAACGCGGCTCAATTCCCGGATGCCCGAATGCTTCACCTTTATTGTCCACTCTTTTCGTTTACCTTTGCGCTAAGGGATAAGTAAAACTTTGAAACACAGTACGGTTGCTTGCAAGCCATGCTTACCGTCAAATATACATTAAGGCTCGATGGAGAAGCGCAGTACATCGGCGAGTTGCTGGCGCTCGATTTTGCCGTCCCGATTGACGATCACGAGTTGATTATTATCAATCGTGACGCGGCGCACGGACGACATGGAGCGTTCCGTTTTCGCTCCACTGCGAAATTCTATAACGAGGCGCGGAGAAGCTGCGACGGTAGCGCTCGCAGGGCGTTCGGTTGTCGGTTGAGGCACGGATTTCGCAACGCTTGCCGTTGCCGCAGTCGCTGAAGAAGCGGGAGCAGGTTTATTTGCCGAACGCGCGCGCGGCGTGCGATTGCGCGCGGGCTGCGCGGACGCTGTGTTTGCAGGCGGCGGAGTGCGCGTTGATTTTCGCGGCACGCGCGGAGTGCGCCGCGCAGTCGTGACAGGCTCCGGCGTCGTGGTTGTTGCGGTTGTTTCGGCAACTGTGGGAGACGGCGATGGCTGTGGCTGCGCGGATTTGGATTCCTCTGCTTCCTTCACTTCCTCCGGCAACCGCGCGCCTGTTGCGGAGACGCGTTTTGTGCCGCTGCTGCGTGTTGATGAAACTTCCGGCGCGCGCGGCGTCGCAGGCGTCGTGCCTGAAGCGAGCGCGGAGTCCGGCAAGGCTTCAAAGCTTCCTTCAAAACGAAGGCGATATACTCCGTCGTTATCATTTGCGCTGCGTGCTTCGACACGCAAAACGATTTGCTGGCGCTGCTTTAGAAAAATGCTTTTGGTGGCCTTCGTCTCCGATTCAGCCGCGTACATGCTCACTTTGGCAAGCGGGCGCAGAGTCCCTGCTGTAAAGAGATCAACGTCTCCGTTCAAATTGCTACTTTCGACTGTGACGAGCAGATCGCCGGGCGCGGCGCTGAAAATATAAAAATAACGCGTCAGGCGCGCGTCGCCGATGTCTCTGGCCGCGATGCGCCCGCTCACTTCGCTTGCGCTGACCGGCGTCGGAGAATCCGCGTCGATTGATTGCGCGAAGGCAGTTGCGGCAAAACAAGCGGCAAGCAAAACGACGGCGAAAAGTTTTGATGAAAGCTCGATTGAATTGATAGGCTCACGCATGACGCACTTTTATTTTGCTCCGAAAAGAAAATTAGTTTAGCAGCAGCAGCTTTCACGCCACAACTTAAAATCATCCGCCTGCGACAATCGAAATCTGCCCAGCGATTAAACATCGCACGCCGCGAACAATTGATTTTCCGTTCAAGCCATGCGTTCGCGCATCACTTTCCGCGCGCCGTAGAGTGTATGGCAAATCACCGCGAGAATAATTATCGAGCCGCCCGCAAGCGCCCACGTTGAAGGCCGCTCACCGATAAAGATGAAGACCCACAACGGATTCAACACAGGCTCGATGTAGCCGACGATTCCCGCATCGAGCGATCTCGCGCCGCGACTCATGCCGATGGTAAAAAAAGTGTAAGCCAAGCCGATCTGCACCACTCCCAAAAATAAAACGATGCCTGCATCCTGCGCGGACATCTTCGGCAAAGCCTTTACGCCCGCGTATGAGCACGCGAACGCCAGCAAAAGATTTCCGTAAATCACGGACGACGCTTTGTTGACGAGACGCGATTGCGGATGACGCAGCAATAGAAAATAGCAGGCGAAGCAAACGCCCGAAGCGAGCGCCGCCAGATTGCCGTCAACATCCTGCGGCCTCAATTTGCCGACGAAGAAAAGCGACATTCCGGCGACACACGCCGCGATTACCAAAAGGTCGCGCGAACGGAATTTCTCTTTGTATAAAACGGGTTCGAGCAGCAGCACGTAAACGGGCGCAGTGTATTGCAGAAAAATAGCATTGGCTGCCGTCGTCCATATTGTCGCAAACACAAACAGCAAAAGGAGCGCCGCATACATAACGGAAGCGAGCAGCGTCACGCGATTAAAGCCATAGCCTTCCCGTCTCGTAAAAAACATGACGGTGAGCGCCGCAAGGAGCGAGCGCCAGAACGTCAACTCGAAGCCGTTGAGCGAAGTCGATTTAATAAAAAGCCCGCCCGTGCTCCACAAAACGGCGGCCACGAGGACAAACCACAGCGGCGAAGCGAAAAATGTTTCTTTATCTATGCCGGAATATACGCCGGAGTCTTTCGCTAACGGCTTCACCATTCTTGTCCTCTTTATAGTTTCCGTCGTTGCTTCGCCGCTTCAATCGTATTGCGCATTAACATTGCGACAGTCAAAAGCCCTACGCCGCC
Organism: Pyrinomonadaceae bacterium; assembly: GCA_051000345.1. Taxonomy (GTDB): domain Bacteria; phylum Acidobacteriota; class Blastocatellia; order Pyrinomonadales; family Pyrinomonadaceae; genus JBHENC01. Next base: position 11,204 of record JBPCOJ010000040.1, read on the forward strand.
CGGCACAGGCGTGCGCCATCCCGCCACCGCATCCGCTTCCGCCGGATGCACATCGCCGATCAACGTGTAACCGCGCTCTCTGATCTTCTTCAAGCGATCATCGAGTTCATCGGAGCCGAAAAACCCGCGCGCCGCTTCTTCGCTTGTAACCTTATTCATTCCGACATCGACCACAACAGCACCCGGCTTGATATGCTCCGCTTTGATAAAGCCCGCGCGCCCGATGGCGGCGACGAGAATATCCGCCTCGCGCGTGATCGAAGCCAAATCCTGCGTGCGCGAATGGCATATCGTCACCGTCGCATCCTGTTGCAAAAGAAGCTGCGCGAGCGGGCGTCCGACGATGTTGCTGCGCCCGACAATGCACGCGTTCCCGCCGCTCATCCGTGTGCCGGAGCGCTTCAGCAATTCGATGATTCCGGCGGGCGTGCATGGCGCAAGCGCGGCTTGGCCTAACGCAAGCTTGCCGACGTTCAAGGGATGAAAGCCGTCAACATCCTTTTCAGCACTGACGCTTTCCAGCACCTGCGCTTCATCGACTCCGCGCGGCAACGGCAATTGCACGAGTATGCCGTCAATGTCGTCGCGCTCGTTTAGCGTAGCGATTAATTCAAGCAGTTGTGAAGTTGAAGTCGCTTCATCGAGCGCGTAATGTTCCGAATAGATTCCGAGCGCTTCGGATGTCCGCACTTTGTTTCGCACATAAACGGCGGATGCCGGATCATCGCCGACGCGCACGACTGCAAGGCCGGGACGCACCGCGTGTTCTTCACGCAGGCGCGCGACTTCTTCTGCCGCTTCGCGCTTGATGGCTTCGGCAACAATCGCGCCGTCCAAAACCTTCGCGCCGGATTGTTGACCGTTTTCTTTTGTTAGCAAGGTATGTTCTGGCATCATGTAATTGTTCGTTTCAAAGCCACGCGTTGCTTGATGCTTTACAGAAGTTCAGGCGTTGGCGGCGCAGGATAAAGATTCATAGAATTTCTCTGCTTCGGATTATTAAAGTTGATGAGCATTATTGCAAACAAACATCGCCGCTTTTACCGCTTCGCATCAATTTTTATCTTGACTCTTTTCACTGCAACGGCATTCCGGGCGCAAAGCCTGATTGAAAGGCACAAACGCATTCGTCAGGCAATGGACAAAGCGGACGTGAGCGCTGCGCTTCCAGACCTCGAAGCGTTGCGCTTTGCGGAGCCGAACATTTTCGGTTTCAACAACTACGATTATCTGCTCGCCAGAATTTCCGAACAGCAAGGCAGCACGGCGAAGGCCGCCGCGAATTATCAAACAGTGCTCGCGCGAAATTCGATGCTGCGGCAATACGCGCTTTGGCATCTCGCGCACATCGCGCGCGCAACCGGCAATCTAACACTCGAACGAGATCAACTGCGGCGGCTAATTGTGTTTGCTCCGACAATCGTTTTGCGAGATGCAGCGAAGGCGCGGCTCGCCGAAAGCTTTTTCGAGAGCGGCGATTACGCGTCGGCGATTGAGACTCTTCGCCCACGCACTGATCCCGCATACACGGATGCGCCGGATCGTGAAGCGCTGGCGCTCGTCGGCCAAGCATATTACCGCAACGAAATGAAGCAGGCCGCGCGTCAGGTTTTCAACAGTCTTGTCGCGCGGATTCCCGATCCCACGCGCCCGGATGATTATGCTCTCGCAGCCGCGCGCGGCCTCGATGCGCTCGACGCCGACGAAGCGAAGCAAGACACGAACAAGGTCATACTAATTTCTGAAAACGAACATCTGCAACGCGCGAACATTTACAATTTCAACCGCGAGTTTGAAGCCGCGCGCCGCCACTACCTTGCGATCACCATTGCCGATCCGCAAAGCGCCGACGCTCTGGACGCGCTGTACCAGATAGGTCGGGGCTTTTATCAGCAGCGCCGCTTTGACGAAGCGCTTCAATGGTTCGAGCGGGTGATCGAGAAATCGCCCGAAGGCAACGCGAGCGTGCGTGACGCTTTTAGTTTCAAAGCTTCCGCGCTCGCGCGTCTCAAGCGCACGGATGAAGCCGTCGCCGCTTATCAGGATTTCATCAATCGCTTTCCCGACGCGCCCGACGCGGAACGCCCTTACTTGAATATCATAGACGCCTTGCGCGATGCCGGGCGCGACACGGAAGCCCTCGCATGGGTCGATAAAACCCGCGCGCGTTTCAGCGGACAGAATGCGGCGGCGCGTGCGTTGTTCGAGCAGGCGAGGATTCATCAGGGACAGGGCGCATGGGCGGCGGCGCTCGCGGACTTCGACCAATTGCGCGGCGCAGGTAATTTCGATGAGCAACGCAATTCAGCGAGTAATGAAACGTCGCAAAGCGAAATCGCGTTGATGCGCGGGCTTACGCTCGAACAATTGAATCGCGTTGATGAAGCGATGAATGTTTATTTGTCGCTGCCGGATGGCCGCCATCAATATTACGGCGGGCGCGCGACGCGGCGTTTGCGCACTCTCGCACTCGATCCGCGCACGCGTGACGCAACCGCCGCACGCGTCCACGCATTGCTCGCGGAAGCGCGACATGACAAGGACAACGAGCTTATCGAACAGGCACGCGCGGCGGCGCAAGGCGCGTTGCGTTTCTCCTTCGATGAAGCCAGCACGCGCGAGGCGCTCGACATCGCGCGCTTCGCTTATGCTGCACTTCCGGCATACCGCGATGTTCCGGCGGTACACGTCGAAGATATCGGACGCAAGGATATACGCACGAAAAACTTCGATGACTCAAGCGCGCCGCCAACACACAAAGCTGTCGCAGATGAACTCCTTTTTCTCGGTCTTTACGATGAAGGCACATCGGAATTGGCGCTCACAGATAATTCTTTTGACGATGCCAAGCTCGCGTTGCTTTTTATGCGCGGCGATATGGCGGCTCGCGCAATACGTTACGCCGAGCCGCTCTGGAAAAATGTTCCCGCCGATTATTTGCTGGAACTCGCTCCGCGCGCGAGCGTAGAGAGGCTTTATCCTGCGCCGTACAAACGCCAGCTTTTGGAAGCGGCAGTTCCGCGCAATCTCGATCCGCGTTTCGTGCTCGCCATCGCGCGTCAGGAATCGCGTTTTCAGCCCGGCGCGAAATCAGAGGCGGCGGCGCGCGGATTATTGCAATTTATTTCTTCGACCTCGAACGACATTGCAACGCGACTCGGCGTGACGAATTTCGAGCAGGATGAATTGTATGATCCCGCGACTATTTTATTGTTCGGTTCGGAGTATATGAAGAATCTTTTCCGGCAGTTTCCCGATATGCCGGAAGCCGTCGCCGCGTCCTACAATGGCGGTGAAGACAATGTCGCGCGTTGGGTTTCGCGCGCTCATTCAAATGATCCTGATCGTTATGTGGCGGAAATCGGATTCGCGCAAAGCAGGGATTACGTCACTAAAGTGCTGCCGAATTTCTGGGCTTATCAAACCTTGTATACGGAGCAACTGCAACACAGGTAAGAACGAAACATTATCGCCGCTTTAGCCTTTAAGTTTTTTCACTTCTTCTGTCAGCACAGGCACGACTTCAAAGAGATCGCCGACGATGCCGTAATCCGCGATATCGAAGATGGGAGCTTCCGGGTCTTTGTTGACGGCGACGATTGTGCCGGAGTTTTTCATGCCGACGAGATGCTGTATTGCGCCGGAGATGCCGAGCGCGATGTAAAGTTTTGGCGCGACGGTTTGCCCGCTTGAACCAATCTGGCGATCAATCGGCAACCATTCGGCATCGCAGATCGGGCGCGACGCGGCGAGGTCTCCGCCGAGCGCATCGGCAAGCTTTTGGGCAAGCGCGATATTCTCCTGCCCTTTGATGCCGCGCCCGATTGCCACGATGATATCTGCTTTGGTGAGATCAACCGCCTGCTTGACTTCCTGAAAGGCTGGCTCCGGTTTCATGCGAACAGGCTTGACTTCGACTTGCAGCACCTCGACTTTCGCTGCTCCGCTTTTCTTCGTCGCTTGGTCACCACGAAACGCGCCGGATTGAAACGTCGCAAATACGGGCGGCTCACCGTCCGAAATAACATCCGCGTCTATCTTGCCGAGAAAAATACGGCGCGAGAACGTCACCGTGTTGTTCGATGTTTTGAAACGCAGGCAATCGCTGATTAAGCCTTTGCCGAAACGCGCGGCAAGCTTCGGCGCAAAGTCGCGCACTAAATATGTGTGCGGCAAAACGACATACTGCGGATCGACTTCGCGCACCACGCGCTCCATCGCATCCGTGTAGCCGTCCGGCGTGTACTCGGCAAGCTGCTCGTTGTCAGCATAGACGACGCGGCTCACATTGTATCCGGCAATCTGCTGCGCCAAATCACTCATGCCGGAGCCTAAAACAACGGCTGTCACCTGTTGATTCAATTCCGCGCCGAGACCCTGCGCTGCCGCCATTGCCTCGAATGAAGTCTTATTGAATGCGCCCGCGCGGTGTTCCGCAAAAACTAAAATCCCGTTGCTCATATATTCAGTGGTCGGTGGTTAGTGGTCAGTTGACATTAGCGATGAATCTTCAATTGCCACTAGCAAGAGCCTAGTGGATCAGTCAAGCTTTTAGATTATCGGCTTTAGCCGAACCGTTTCGGCTAAAGCCGAAGAATGTATTTAATCATTCGCCCACTAGGCTTGTGCTAGTGGCAATTTATGTCAACAGAACCTTATGGTCAGTGAACAGTGGTCGTTCATTAGCGATCAGCAAGATGTATGTTACTGACCACTGATCACAGACCACTGAGAACTCAAAAGATTCTTGCTTCGGTGTGCAGTTTGTCGGCGAGTTGCGCGGCTCCTGCCTTCGCGTCGCCGCCTCCTAAGAACTGCGTTTGTTTTGTTTTCTCCGGAAAGTAAATTTTTTCGATGCGCTGATGCGAGCTTTGCGCGGCAACATCGGCGGGCGCGGGAATTTCTTTGATCTCTTTTTTCTTCGCCGCCATGATGCCTTTGAGCGTCGCGTAGCGTATCTGGCTGATGCCGGATTGAATCGTCAGAAGCGCTGGCTTCGGCATCGAGTACCATTGATACCAGCCGCTTTCAAGCTCTCGTTTGACGCGCAGATTTTCGCCCGCAGCATCTACTTCAATAACAATCGTCGCGTGCGGAATGCCCAAAAGTTCGGCGATGATGACGCCCGTTTGCGCAAAGCCGTAATCATCGGATTGCAGTCCCGTCAGGATAAGGTCTGCGTTTTCGTCGCGTATGGCGTCGGCGAGAATCTTTGCTCCGTTGTATGGAGAGATATGCGCGAGATTATCGCCCGTGATGTGAATGGCGCGATCCGCGCCGCGCGCGAGTGCGTCTTTGATAACGCTTTTGACTCGCTGCGGCCCCATCGAACAAACAACTACTTCACCGCCATGCTTTTCCTTCAAGCGCAGAGATTCTTCGAGCGCATAACCGTCCGATTCATTGACCTCATAGGACAGATCGCCTTCCTCAATCCACGTCGCTTCTTTGTTGATACGCAGGATGGCATCTTTATTGGCGACCTGCTTCATTAAAACAATTGTTTTCATAATCCATTATCAGTTTTCAGTTTTCAGTTTGCGGTTTTCAGTTGATGCCTTTGCTGAAAACTTAAAACTGATAACTATTCTTCCTCGTAGCGTTTGAAAAGCAAACTCGCGTTGGTGCCGCCGAAGCCGAAGCTATTGGAAAGCGCGTATTCAACTTGTGCTTCGCGCGGCTCATTCGGCACATAATCGAGATCGCATTCCGGGTCAGGATGAACGTAGTTAATAGTCGGCGGCAGTATGCCTTTGTGAATTGCGAGCGCTGTGAAGACGCCTTCGATGCCGCCCGCCGCGCCGAGCAGATGTCCCGTCATGGATTTCGTCGAACTCACCGCCAGCTTATAAGCATGATCGCCGAAGGCTTGCTTGATGGCGAAAGTCTCGAACTTGTCGTTGTAGGGCGTGGACGTTCCGTGCGCGTTGATGTAGCCGACTGCTTCCGGTTGAACGCCCGCGTCCGCCAAAGCCTTTTGCATCGCGCGGCGTGGGCCGGAGCCTGTTTCGTCCGGCATCGTCAAATGAAAAGCGTCTGCGGTCATGCCGTAGCCGACGATCTCCGCGTAGATTTTCGCGCCGCGCTCCTTCGCCGATTCCAATTCTTCAAGCATCATTAACCCTGCGCCTTCGCCGATTACGAAGCCGTCGCGGTCACGCTCGAACGGGCGCGAGGCGCGAGGCGGATCATCGTTGCGCGTGGACATCGCGCGCATCGCGGCAAAGCCCGCGACGCTCATCGGCGTGATGGCGGATTCCGCGCCGCCGCAGATCATCGCCACCGCGTCGCCGCGTTGGATGATTTTGAAACTATCACCGATGGCGTGCGCGCCTGCGGCGCAGGCCGTGGCTGTTGCGGAATTCGGCCCCTTCGCGCGATAGCGAATGGAGACTTGACCGGCGGCGAGATTAACGATTGCGGAGACGATAAAAAAAGGCGAGACGCGGTTCGGCCCTTCGTCTAGAAGCTTCGAGTGTTCGCGTTCGATAGCCCAGAAATCGCCGATGCCGCTGCTAATGTAAACGCCGAACTGCTCTGCGTTTTCGTTTGTCGATTGAAAGCCGCTGTCTTTCATCAATTCGTCGGAAGCGGCGATGGCATAATGAATAAAAGTGCCCATCTTGCGCGCTTCTTTTTTCTCGACGAACTTGAGCGGATCAAAGTCTTTGATTTCGGCGGCGATCTTAACGGAAAACTTCTCCGTGTCGAACTTCTTGATATAGTCAACGCCGCTTTTGCCTGCCATTAGCGCAGACCAAGTGGCCTCGACATCAAGCCCGATTGGAGTGACGAGTCCAAGCCCCGTAACCACCACGCGACGTTTCAAGATGAATGCTCCTTCGTTAAAAGCTGCGATCAGCGATTCAGCGATAAGGAACAGGTGACAAGTCAAAAATGAATTTTCATTCGCACGAGAACTTTCGTTCTCTTGAATGATTTTTCATCCTTGCGCCCGCCACCCGTTCGCTGTCGCTATTTCTTGTGCTGGTCGATGTAATTGTAAGCGTCGCGCACGCTCTGGATTTTCTCCGCGTCTTCGTCCGGGATTTCAATACCGAACTCTTCTTCAAAGCGCATCACCAGTTCAACTGTGTCGAGCGAGTCCGCGCCGAGATCGTCGATGAAGCGTGCGTTGGGCGTAACTTCGTTTTCGTCCACACCGAGTTCATCGACGATGATTTGTTTTACTTTATTCTCGATCTCTTGATCGGGCATTGCAATTTGCTCCTCTTGAAATGAATGTAAAAAAGCTTTCGAGTTTAACTGACAGAATTGTGTAAAGCCTCTCGCGCATGGCGAAGGCTCGCGGCGTCTTCGACGTTTAGACATCCGGCTTCGCGTTTTGTTTGACGCACAAGCCCCGATAGAACTTTGCCGGGGCCGACTTCGACAAAAGTTTCGACGCCATCGCTTGCCAAAAATTCAATTGTTTCCAGCCAGCGCACAGTGCTCGAAACTTGCCGCGTTAAGGCGTCACGCGCATCGTCGCCCTTTATGATTGCCGCCGCATCGACATTCGTTACGAGCGGCACTCGTAAATCATCAAACTTCAACTGCTCTAAATCCAGCGCTAATTTTTCCTGCGCAGGGTTCATCAATGCGCAATGAAAGGGTGCGCTGACGTTCAATTTAATCGCGCGTTTTGCGCCGCGCTCCTTCGCCAAATCCATTGCCCGATCAACTGCCATGACATTGCCCGCAATCACAATCTGACCGGGCGAATTAATGTTGGCAGGGCTACAGACTTCGCCTTGCTGCGCTTCATCGCACGCATTCATCACATCCGCTAAACCCAAGCCTAAGATTGCAGCCATTGCGCCGGAGCCGACGGGGACTGCTTCCTGCATGTAACGCCCGCGCGCGCGCACAGTGCGAACGGCATCCGCGAAATTCAAGCTTCCCGCTGCGACAAGCGCAGAGTACTCGCCAAGGCTGTGTCCGGCAACGTAAGCGGGCGACGACGATGCTTGTGAGCCTTCCGCCGCCGCTGTAAAGCCTTCGGCTTGCATTGCACGCAGAGCGGCAATCGAGACTGTCAGAATCGCCGGTTGCGTATTTTCCGTCAACTGCAATTCTTCGCTCGAACCATGAAAGCAGATTTGCGAAATCGAAAATCCGAGCGCATCATTCGCTTCTTCAAAGACCATGCGGGCAGCCGGAAAATTATCCGCTAAATCTTTGCCCATGCCCGGCGCTTGCGAACCCTGACCGGGAAAAACATACGCCACAACAGCGATCATTTTATCTTCGCGGCTCCAGCGCAAAAGCGATTGTCTCTGCGCTTGTCCCGATCATCACAGATTTTTTCTGCGCCGTGTAGCCGCTCACCTTAGCGACGACGCGTCCTTCGCCCGCCGTTAAATTTCTAAACTCGACGCGCCCGTGCTCGTCCGCGTTGCGAAACTGCACTTCGCCGTTCTTCGGAATGTACGTTACGCAAGCATGTTTGAGCGGCTGCCCCTTCGCGTTCTTCACTTCGATAATTAAAGGCTTTTCGATTGTGACTTGGGCAGCCACCGCCGCGAAGCTTCCGCCGAACATTAATACAGCGACGAAAATCAGCCATGCGCATTTCGCTTTCATAAAATCCATTTCCTACCAGCGCATCAAGGTTGCGCCCCACGTAACGCCGCCCCCGAACGATGACATCATGACCAGATCGCCTTCGCGCACGCGCCCCGATTGAACGCATTCATCGAGCGCAATCGGAATCGAAGCGGCGCTGGTGTTGCCGTGCATTGCGATATTGGAATAAACCCTTGATTCATCGACGCCCAACTTGTTTGCGACGGCGTCGGTAATGCGTTGATTCGCTTGATGTGGAATAAAGAGCTTCACGTCTTCGGGTCGGCAATTGGCTTCTTCAAGCACTTCAAGGGAAATCTCCGTCATCGAGCGCACGGCGACTTTGAAGAGTTCGTTGCCGCGCATCTTAAAGAAATGGTGGCCGGAAGCAATCGTTTCCGCTGTCGCAGGCATACGCGTGCCGCCGCCTGAAGCAAAGAGTTGTTCCATGTAGCGCCCGTCGGAACGAATGCGCGAAGTCATCAGCCCGCGATCCGATTCGGTTGCGCCGAGAACGGCTGCGCCCGCGCCGTCGCCGAAAATCACGCATGTCGCGCGATCCGTGTAATCGACATACTGCGTCAAAACTTCCGCGCCGATAACGAGAGCATAGCGCGACTGCCCGCTTTTAATCATTTGATTGACGAGCGTCAGGCCGTATAAAAAGCCGGAACAGGCGGCGGCCAGATCAAACGCGGCGGCGTTGTGTGCGCCGAGTTCCGCTTGGATAATGCAGCCTGTGGAAGGAAGAATTTGATCGGGCGTGACAGTCGCGCAAACCAAGAGATCGATTTCGGAAGCTTCTATGCCTGCGCGCTCGATAGCCTGACGCGCGGCGCGGACGGCAAAGAGCGAAGTGTATTCGCCGGGAGCAGCCTTGCGGCGCTGCTTAATGCCTGTGCGCGAAGTAATCCAGTCGTCGGAAGTCTCGACCATTTTTTCCAGCTCGGCGTTGGTCAAAACAGTTTCCGGGTACGCGTGGCCTGTACCTAAAATATAAGCGCTGCGGTTTGCCATAATCCCTTCTTGCCGAACTCTTAATCGGCGACGGCGAGCGCGGCTAATTCGCGCGCGTTTGTTTCCGCAATCCCCTGTTCAATACGCTCGCCCGCGCGATGCTCGGAAAACTCCTTGACGTTGCGAATGGCGTTGCAAATCGCGCGCGAATTGGAACTGCCATGCCCGATAACGACGATGCGCTGCACGCCCAGCAGCGGCGCGCCGCCGTACTCCGAATAATCCAAGCGCTTTTTAATGTTGCGAAAGGCAGGGCGCGCCAGCATTGCTCCCGCTTTCGTTCGCGCCGTCGCCGTCAACTCGCTTTTTATCATCGCCAGCATCGCATCCGTCAAGCCTTCCGACAATTTGAGCATCACATTACCGGTAAAGCCGTCGGTCACGATCACGTCAACCGCGCCCGTGAACACATCGCGTCCTTCGACATTGCCGACGAAATTCAAACTCGAAAGATCGCGCAACAGCGGAAACGCTTCCTTCGTCAATTCGTTTCCCTTGGCTTCTTCTTCGCCGATACTCATGAGTCCGACGCTCGGCTTGTTTGTGCCGAGCACGGCGCGCGCGTAAGCGTCGCCCATAATCGCAAACTGCGCAAGCTGCGAAGGCTTGCAATCGGAATTCGCGCCGACATCCAAAAGAAGCGTCGGTTTCGCGCCGCGCGTCGGAATCAATGCGGCGAGCGCAGGCCTGTCCACGCCCGGCAGCATTCCTATGACCATCTTCGCCGTCGCCATCGCCGCGCCCGTATTGCCGGCGGAAATGAATCCGTCGGCGCGGCCTTCCATGACGAGCTTCGTGCCGATTCTCAAAGAACTTTTTTTCTTGCGGCGGACGGCTGTCGCAACCGGCTCGTCCATCCCGATTACTTCCGCCGCTTCGACAAACTCGATGCCGTTGTCTCCATCACCCCGCCATCCGCAGCGGCGTAATTCCGGCTCGATTTTTTCCCTTTGCCCGACGAGAATAACGCCGATGCCGAAATCGCGCGTCGCAGCCAGCGCGCCGTCGATTTCAGGATGCGGCGCGCGGTCGCTGCCCATCGCATCCACGACGACCTTGCCGGTCAGTTGAAGCTCTCTGTGCTTCATCAAATTGCGCGCAAATGTTTGAACACTTCAGCCAAACTTCAAAAGCTAATTGTTTTGTTCTATGCGCAGGATTTCGCGTCCCTTATAAAAGCCGCACTTCGGGCATACCCGATGCGGAAGGCGCGGTTCCTGACAGTTAGGGCAAGACGAAGTTTGCGGCGCGCGCAGAGCGTCATGTGCGCGGCGCTGGCGCGTGCGTGATTTTGAATGGCGTCGTTTTGGATTCGGCATAATTAGTCCTCGAGTTTATAAATTTGCGGTTTTTGATTTTAGATTTGCGATTGAATACGAATTAAGAACAACTATTAACAGTAGAGATTGCTTTCCTTCAATCGGCAATCGCAAATCTAAAATCAAAAATTTTTCAGCGCCGCCCAGCGCGGGTCTATTTCCTTTTGCTCGCAGCCGCACGCCGCATTTATATTTTTATTCGTGCCGCACGCAGGGCATAATCCCTTGCAATCATCCGCGCATAACGCGTGAAGCGGAAGCGCCAGCAAGACTTGCTCGCGCACTAATTCATCGACATCTATTGCGTCCCCGTCGAGCACGGCGACATCTAAATCTTCATCGCGCAGTTCGGCTTCCTTATCGAGGTCGGCGGTCAATATCGCAGGCACATACGCGGCGGCGAAATCCGTTTCAACCGGCACATCGACAATTTTCAAACAGCGGTCGCAATCGACTTCGACGCGCGCCGAAATATGCCCTCGCAAGTCGATTCGCTCGCCGTGCCGCTTGACTCGCGCGCGAATTTCCGGCGCACTCGTCAAACGCGCGGCTTCATCATTGAACGCAAGCTCTGCGGGCGCGTAAGTGTACGTGAAATCGCCGCCAGTCTTTGCTATCTTATCGACTTCGATTCGCATTCCCCGCACACCTTGCCGCGAAACATCTGCGCGTTAGTTTTCCGCCGCACTCTATTAAATCTCTCGCTGCACTCTATGGAAGCAAGCGGCTACTTCTGCCACCCGCGCGCAAAAGGAGTTATTATAGCCGCCCGTGCGCTTGTGTCAACGCGAAAGCCAAAGCCATTTTAATTCGCTTCTTTTATTTGCGGCGTTACGAAGCGCTTTAACGCATCTGTGCGAACGAGTAGGGCAAGGCGCGTGCTTCCGCCGGTAATGATGCCTTCCGCAGCAGATTTGCTTCCCGGCGCAGCGAAAAATTGCATCATTATCGTCTGCAAGAAAGTGCGTTTCTTTGTTCTCGATATTTCTTCTACGACTCTTTGATAAGCGGTTGCGTCCGGGTCTCCGGCAACGCACGCGGCATTGAACGATTTGCGCGCGACGGCGAGGCCGCTTGTGCGCAGCAGCACGACGCCGAGCGCAAAATGAGCGGCGGCGTAATTTTCATCGAGCGCGATTGCTTTGCGTAAGTGACGTTCTGCCGTGCCGTCTCTTTCGAGTTTGTAATAAACACAGCCCATCACATAATTCATTTCGGCGCACGGGCGGGCGGCAAGCGCCTTCTTGAATTCCGCTAAGGCTTCGCGCCAGCGATCCTCATACGCAAACAACTTGCCAAGCGCGTAAGGCGCGCTGAAGGAAGCCGCCTGATGATTTTTAATCCACGCTTCGATTAATGCTACGGCCTGCTTCACGTCGCCCAAATCGCCGCACGCGATGCCCAGCAGAAGAGGCACAGAGGAGCCAGCGTTCGTTCCCGCGCGAAAGGCTCTTTGTAAATAATCGTGCGCAAGCTGATGCTTACCTTCATCGAAGAAATACTCGCCGAGGAATGAATTGAGCGGCGCATTGTCTGCGGCAAGCGCCGCCGCGCGTTCGAGTTCCCGAATGCCGCTTGTGAGTTCCTTTTTCCCTAGATGGTGAACCGCTTCATCAACGCACTTCGTGAAGACTCCCTTCTCTGTTCCCTGATAGGCCGCGAGGATAATATCGCCCAGTTTTTTATAGCGATTATTCTGCTCGAATTCGGCTGTATGCTTGCGGCAATTCTCTATCCAGCGCATATCCACTTCGTCCGCGCTAATCGCTCCCGCTTCATTCAAAATGTCGATCAAGGATTGCACGAGGGCGTGTTCGCGCTGCGAATTATTCGCTTGTTGCAGCATCAAATCGAGAGTTCGTTCCATTCGCTCCGTGATGCGCAAAAGCATATTTTCAAGCGCTGAAACGCGTTCGAGCAAATATTCTTCGGGAGTTTGCGCCGACGAGCCGTTTGATTCAAAGCGCGTTGCGGGCGGTTCGACGACAAGCATCAAACGCGTCCCGCAGCGCCCGCATAATTCCTGCCCGAACGGATTTGCCGCGAGGCATTTTTGACAGTAATGAGCAATTGATTTCGGCAGCATATAAATTATTTGCGATTTTAGATTGGCGATTTGCGCTTGAACGCAGCAGCCATTTAATTACTGATGAGACGCAGTCCGGCGGCTGTGCCGAGTATTGCTGCGGCGTAACATCGACGTTTAATATTCGTAAAAGCCGCGATTCGTTTTTCGTCCGAGCCATCCGGCGTCAACGTAGCGTTTAAGCAGCGGGCAAGCCCTGTACTTCGGATCGCCCAAGCCTTCGTGCATCACATTCAAAATTGCGAGGCACACGTCCAAACCGATAAAGTCTGCGAGCGCGAGCGGCCCCATCGGATGATTCATGCCGAGCTTCATTATGCCGTCGATGCTTTCGCGCGTCGCAACGCCTTCCTGCAAAACAAAGATCGCTTCGTTTATCATCGGCATCAGCACGCGATTGGAAACAAAGCCCGGCATGTCGTTGCATTCGAGCGGCGTTTTCCCAAACTTTTCTGTGAGCGCGCGCACATGTTCAAAAGTTTCATCCGACGTTGCGATGCCGCGAATAATCTCGACGAGTTTCATTACCGGCACGGGATTCATAAAGTGCATTCCGATGACTTTATCAGGCCGCTTCGTCGCCGCGCCGAGTTTGGTAATCGAAATCGAAGACGTATTGGAAGCGAGAATCGCCGACGGTGCAGTAAGTTCGTCGAGCGCGCGAAAGAGTTCCGTTTTGATTTGCAGGCTCTCCGTGATCGCTTCGACGACGAGACTCGCCGCACTCAATTCGCTCAACTCGATTGTCGTTTTAATGCGATTGATAATCTGTTGCTTTTCATCTGCGCGCAGGCGTTCTTTGTCCACGTCGCGCTGAAGGCTACGGTCAATCGCCTTCATGCCGCGCTCTAAAAATTCGTTCTGCACGTCGCGCAGAACGACGTTGTAGCCTGCGCGCGCCGCCACCTGTGCGATGCCGTTGCCCATTGTCCCAGCGCCGACGACGCCGATTGTTTCCGTCACAATCAAACTCCCAAAGTTGAAATTTTAATTTTAACCGCGCCAGTCCGGTGGCTGCGTCGGCGGCACATACTCGCGCTCGCGTTCGCTCGTTTTATTATTCGCATTGTTGACAGCCCAATCCGGCGCTGGCTTCGGCAGTTCATGCAAATACGCGACGCTCGCTTTGCCGCCGTTCTTGTACAGCTCGTCGCCCTGCCCGAACAAAAACCAGAACGAATAAACGCTCAATGCCGTGCCGAGCGGAAAGCCGAGCGCCGCCAGCGCAGAGGCGACGATTCCCGCCTTGCGCGCCCATTTTTTGCGCTTCAATAATCCGTAGCCCGCGATGAGTTGAGGCACAGCAAAGATTATTGTGAAAACGACCATCATCACGGCCATCGCAGCAAAGATAAACCCGAACATTTCTTTCGGAAACGGATCACCACCATACGCGGGTGGCGGCATGGGAAGGCGCGACATCATCGACCAAATGAACGCAAAATAAACCGTCATCATTAGCATGACAAATGCGTTCGCACCACCGTAAACAAGATGCAGCACGCCTAGAACTTTATTGTGATCTTGTGAAGTCATTTTATTCTTTCCGTTTCTATCGTCTTACCGCTCGACGGCCATTGCCACCGCATTGCCGCCGCCCAAACACAATGCCGCGATGCCTCTATGCACATTGCGCCGCTTCATTTCATACAGCATCGTTGTCAAAAGCCTCGAACCCGATTGCCCGATGGCATGACCGAGCGCAACCGCGCCGCCGTTGACGTTGACGCGCTGCGGATCGAGTTCCAACTCTTTGATAATCGCCACAGCCTGCACCGCGAAGGCTTCGTTGAGTTCGATTAAATCGACTTCATCGAGCGACCATCCGGCTTTCTTCACAACCTTTTTGATTGCTTCGACGGGAGCCATCATCACGAGTTCGGGTTCGATGCCGCTCGTCGCCTGCGCCGCAATCCGCGCCATCGGTTCGACGCCCATCTCGCGCGCGCGTTCGAGCGAAGTAACGACGACTGCTGAAGCTCCGTCGTTGATGCTCGAAGCGTTGCCAGCCGTGACCGTGCCGCCTTCCTTTTTGAACGCCGGCTTCAACTTGCCCAACGATTCCGGCGCGGCGTCTTCGCGCACCGATTCGTCCGCGTCGAACACAATGGCCACGCCTTTTTTCTGCGGAATCTCAATCGGCAAAATCTCGTCCTTAAACCTTCCGGCCTTCATCGCTGCGATAGCTTTGCGGTGCGAGTTAAAAGCATACTCGTCCTGCTGCTCGCGCGTCACACCGTAGCGCGTGGCGACGACTTCGCCCGTGTTGCCCATGTGGTAATTTTCAAACGCGCACCACAAACCGTCGTGGATCATCGCGTCCACCATCGTGCCGTTGCCGAGACGGTAGCCTTCGCGCGCCTGCGGCAAAAGATACGGCGCGTTCGTCATTGATTCCATGCCGCCCGCGACGATTATTTCCGCGTCGCCGAGCTTAATACTCTGCGCCGCCATCATCACGGCCTTCAAGCCGGAGCCGCATACTTTGTTGATCGTCACAGCCGAAACGCCGAACGGTATGCCGCCGTGCAGCGCCGCTTGTCTGGCAGGATTTTGCCCGACTCCCGCCTGAATCACGCAACCCATAATTACTTCATCAACGTCTTCGGGTTTGACGCCCGCGCGCCGAACGCTTTCGCGCACAACCAAAGCGCCGAGTTGCGGCGCAGTAAAGCTTTTCAAAGCGCCCTGAAACTTTCCGACAGGCGTGCGCACGGCGCTGATAATCACAGCTTCTTTTGTATCCGACATAAAAACACCTCTTGAATTAAAAATAGTTTTTGATCGTCAGCCTCTTGCAATAATCTCTATTACTGCTGCGGCAATTGTTCGCCTTCGAGTTTGATAACGCGCTTCTTTAGAGATTTGTGATCGGCGCGTATGTCGAAAGTATTGTCATTGAGAACATCCATTTTGTCATTGAAAGCTTCGAGCTGATCGTCGATCTTGTGGAGCCTCACTTCTACATTTGTGAATCTCGCTTCAACATTGGCAAGCCGTAACTCAATCCCTGTCAACCGCTCCAAAACGCCTTCCCAGATCGGGCGCGTTTCACGCAATCGCGCATCCACCTTTTCTTCAAGCGCAGTCAGGCAGTCATTCATGGCATTGAGTAAAATGAAAATCCGTTCTTCAAATGAAGAAGCTTCAGGCAGATTTCGTCGTGTAATGTCTTCGCTCATCGTTATACGCTCCTTACAATATAGCGGCTCGTTTGTTTCGGCTCATTCGATTATACGTTCGCCCAAAAGTGTAAGCAAGCGTGTCTCTGGTAAAGCGATAATTGAAGAAGCGCGCGCGCGAGTGATAGACTTCCGAAGTTGTTATCCGATTCTGTATTCATTCTTATGGTGAAGCTTTATGCAAGCACTTATTCTCGCGGGCGGCAAAGGCACGCGCCTTCGTCCGCTTACGCTCTACACGCCGAAGCCGATTGTGCCGATCTGCAATCGCCCGTTTCTGCTTTATCAAATCGACACGCTGCGGCGCGCAGGCATCACGGACATTACGCTTTCGCTTTCCTATCAGCCGCATAAAATCGAACAGCAACTCGGCGACGGCGGAGACTTCGGCGTTAATCTTAAATACACAGTCGAGCCGCAACCGATGGGAACCGCAGGAGCTTACAAGTTTGCCGAAGATTTAATACGCGAGCCGACGGTTGTCTTCAACGGCGATATTCTCACCGACATCGATCTCAAAGCCGTCATACGCGAACACACCGAACGCCAAGCGACGGCAACCGTCGTGCTCACGCCAGTCGATAATCCGGGCGCCTACGGTCTCGTCGAAACAGAAGACGACGGTCGCGTGCGCCGCTTTCTCGAAAAACCGAAGGCGGACGAAATCACCGTCAACACGATCAATGCAGGCACGTATATTTTAGAGCCGCGCGTTCTGGATTACATTCCGGCGAATGAAAATCACTCGTTCGAGTACGGGCTTTTTCCGAACCTACTCGCGCGCAAAGAGCCTTTCTTCGCGCATATTCCGCAAAAAACTTACTGGCTCGACATCGGCACGCCCGCGCGTTATTTGCAGGCGCACCACGATCTTCTGGGCAATCGCGTGACGCGCCTGCGCCTCAAAGAACGTCGCGGAAATTTCGACGCGGCGACGTACGCAGACATCGACGAGCTTTCGATGATCGGCGACGATTGCACCATCAAGCCCGGCGCGCAGATTATTAATTCCGTGCTCGGACAAGGCTGCTACATCGAAGAAAAAGCGCGCATCGAAAATTCCGTCGTCTGGGCGCACACCAGAGTCGGCGCAGGCGCGCAATTATTCGATGCCATTGTCGGGCGCGGGTGTCACATAGGCCGCTCTGCGCAGCTCAACGCGGGGACAGTGCTCGGCGACAAAACTTCGCTGACCGACTACACGCAAACCGGAGTGGCAACGCTGTGAGTGAATCACAAAAGCTCGCACCAATTCGTTTCGGCACAGACGGCTGGCGCGCCGTCATCGCGGAAGATTACACTTTCGCTAATCTCGAACGTGTCGCGCAAGCCTACGCCGATTACATTCACCAGCAGAACTCGCTGGCATCGGTGGCATCAACAGAAGCGGGCGCAGACGGTTCCGGTACACAAACACATCGCATCTTGCCGTTAATCGTCGTCGGATATGACAGGCGGTTTCTCTCCGAACAATTTGCAGAGCGCGTGGTTAAAGTATTGGCAAGCAACGGAATCTTCGTCGCTGCTTTTACTGAAGCCGTGCCGACGCCGCTCGTCTCATGGGCGGTGCGCGAGCAGAAGGCCGGAGGCGGCATTATGATTACGGCGTCGCACAATCCGCCGGAATTCAACGGCTTCAAAATCAAAGCCTCATGGGGTGGCAGCGCTCCGCCGGAAACGACAAGCGCCGTCGAATCGTTAATCGACGCCAAACCGCCGCAGCGCCACGCCGAAGTAATCGCCGCCATCACATCGTGCGACGCAACCGAATTTTTCCGTGCAGCCGAAAAAAGTTACCGCGCGCAGATTGCGTCTTACATTGACCTCGAACGATTGCGTGCGACACAGAGGCGCGTCATCATCGATCCGATGCACGGCGCGGGCGGGCTGTGGGTTGAAAGTTTTTTGAAGGGCGGCACGCTTCAAGTGGAAACGATTCGCGCGACGCGCGATCCGCTTTTCGGAGGCTGCGCGCCGGAACCGATTGACCGCAATTTACAACCGCTCAAAAATCGAATCAAAGAAACGGGCGCTCTCATAGGGCTTGCGACAGACGGCGATGCGGATCGCGTCGGCGCTGTTAATGAGTTGGGCGAAACAATGACGATGCACGAAGTCGTCCCGCTGCTGCTGCTGCATCTCGCGCGACATCGAAAACTCACGGGCGGCGTCGTCCGCACTTTTTCGCAATCCGTGCTGACGAAGCGCATCGCCGCCGCGCACAATCTGCCGCTCTACGACACGCCGATTGGCTTCAAGTACATCGCGGAACTAATGCTGAAGGAAGATATTTTGATTGGCGCGGAAGAGTCCGGCGGCATCGGCGTGCGCGGTCACATACCGGAACGCGACGGCATCTTGAATTCCCTGCTGCTGCTCGAAGCCGTCGTTGCTGCGGGCAAAACGCCTTCGGAAATGGTGCGCGACATGCACAAGGAATTCGGCGAATTTTATTTTGGCCGCACGGACAGGCACATGGGAGTCACGCGCGGTCAAAAATTGGTCGCCATGCTCGCCGCTTCGCCGCCGAACGCGGTTGCAGGTGAAATTGTGCGTAGCGTCGAAACGCTCGACGGCACAAAACTTTTATTCGCAGACGAATCGTGGCTGCTCTTTCGTCAATCCGGAACCGAACCCATGCTGCGCATTTATTCTGAAGCCACGTCAATCGCCAAAATGAACAAGCTCTTAAACGCAGGCCAGCGACTCGCCGAAGATAGTTGAGCAGGGGCTTCGACGTTTCCACATAACTCCACGAACATTTCTTCTTATGCCGGAACTACCCGAAGTCGAACTCGTTGCGCGCGCGCTCGATAAACTCATCACGAAGCGTCGCGTCATTGCCGCCGAAGTTTTGCGCGCGAGGCTTCTGCCGGATTCGTCGCCCGAAGAATTTGCGGCGCAGATTCGAGGCGCGCGAATTGAATCCATCAACCGGCGCGGCAAGCATATTTTGATCGAGTTGGATAACGGCTTTGTGCTCGTCGTGCATCTGCGCATGTCGGGCAGGTTTCTTTATTTGCCGATGGATGCGGAGTTGCCGAAATTCACGCACGCGATTTTTTATCTCGACAACGAATACAGGCTCGTCTTTTCCGATCAACGCCATTTCGGATTGATGAAAATCGTTGCCGCAGACGAATTGCATGAAGCCAAAGAGTTGCGCGAATTAGCGCCGGAGCCTTTCTCGGAAGAATTCACGCATGAGTATCTTCACGCGGCACTTCAGCGTTCGCGCCGCACGCTGAAGGAAACGCTGCTCGATCAAACGAAGGTCACGGGGCTTGGAAATATCTACGCGGCGGAAGCGATGTTTCTGGCTGGGGTTAATCCATTTATCGTCGCCTCTGGATTCTCCAAGCGTCGCGTGCCGAAACTTCATCAAGCGATTCTCGAAGTGCTCGCCGAATCCATCGCTCACGGCTCGACTTTGAATGTCGATCCAGAAAATATAGACGGCAGTTATTACGGCGGCGAGTATGAAGGCCACTGGCGAGTTTATGACCGCGAGGGCGAGCCGTGTCCGACTTGCCAAGCCGCGATTAAGCGCATTGCGCACGCTGGGCGCTCGACCTATTTTTGCCCGCGCTGCCAGCGCCGGTAACAAGCGCGGAGCAATCCTTCTTTCGCTTGCGCGCTTGACAGCAAGAAGCTTTGCGGCGTATAAGCCAACTTGTAAAACGTGGTGAGTTAAGACGACTTGCGGCCACGCAAAATAATCCGCTAAACAGCACGGTGAGTCCCGCGAAAGAAAAAGGGACGCACGCAAACTTCTGGTTTCGTTGAAGTCCCGCGTTGTTTGGCGCGGGGCTTTTATTATGCGCGCATTACGCCCGATGAACGCTATCTTTCAAACGCCTTTGACGATAAATTAAAAGACGTTACGGGCATTTCAAGCGGGTGGACGAATTCGGCGAGGTTATTAGTTGAAGATGGATAATTTCAGGGAACTTTTAGAACGCGACCACATTATAGTTTTCGACGGTGCGATGGGAACGATGCTTTACAGCAAAGGCATTTATATCAATCGCTCCTACGATGAATTGAACTTGACGAATCCAGACCTTGTGCGTGAAGTCCACGCCGAATACGTGCGCGCCGGTGCGGACATCATTGAAACCAACACGTTCGGAGCGTCCGCGCCGCGCCTGCAACAATATGGATTGGAAGGAAGCTTAAGGTTAATCAACATCGCTGCCGCACGTCTTGCGCGAGAAGCTGCCGGAGAGCGCGCACTTGTGGCGGGCGCAGTCGGGCCATTGGGTTTACGCATCGAGCCTTATGGCCCGACTTCTTTTGATGAAGCGAAGGATATTTTTAAGGAACAAATCGGCGCGCTTCTCGATGGCGGCGTCGATCTTTTCCTGCTCGAAACCTTTTCCGACATTTCTGAAATGCGTCAGGCTATTCGCGCCGTCCGTGAACTCTGCGATCTGCCCATCGTCGCGCAAATGACCATCCTGCCAGACGGCAATACTTCCTTCGGCACGACGCCCGAAGTCTTCACCGCGCGGCTCGATGAATGGGGTGCAGACGTGATCGGCCTTAACTGCGGCGTCGGCCCGGCGATTGTGATGTCGGCGCTTGAAAAGATGCGCCATGTCACGAAAAAGAAATTGTCCGCGCAGCCGAACGCAGGCTTGCCGCGCGACGTTCAGGGACGACAGTTTTATATGTGCTCGCCCGAGTACATGGCGAAGTTTTCCAAGCGATTGATTCAAGCGGGCGCGAAATTTATCGGCGGCTGCTGCGGCACGACTCCAGCGCATATCAAACTTATTTCCGACGCCGTGCGCGCCGCCTCTCCGCGCAAACAACTATTCGTCACGGGCGAATTGAATTACATGCCCGCCTCCGTGCAAGAATTATCGCCTTCGGACATTCAAGTTGTGCCGCCTGAAGAACGCTCCAAGTGGTCTGGGAAAATCGCGCGCGGCGAATTTGTTACTTCCGTCGAAGTGCTGCCGCCGAAGGGCTGTGACGCCGCCAAAACGCTCGATCAAATCAGACTTCTGAAAGACGCGGGCGTGGACGGCGTCAACATTCCCGACGGGCCGCGCGCGCAAACACGCATGAGCGCGCAGGCCACCGCCGTGCTCGTCGAGCGTGAAGTCGGCATCGAAGCCGTGCTGCATTATTGTTGTCGTGACCGCAATCTCTTAGGCATGATGTCAGACCTACTCGGCGCGGCGGCGTTAGGCTTGCGCAATCTGCTTCTTATCACCGGCGACCCGCCGAAGATGGGGCCGTACCCTGATGCCACCGCCGTTTTCGACATCGATTCAATCGGCCTTACCAACATGGTCAACAAACTGAATCACGGCCTAGACCTCGGCAATAATCCAATCGGCTGCCCGACTGCCTTTTGCATCGGCGTCGGCGTCAATCCGGGCGCAATCAACAGGGACGAAGAAATCAAACGCTTCGAGTACAAAGTCGAAGCGGGCGCGCAGTACGCCATTACGCAACCGGTCTTCGACGCCGAACAGATGCACGATTTTTTGCGTCGCATAGAGCATGTACGCATCCCGATTGTCGCTGGCATCTGGCCGCTCGTCTCATACCGCAACGCGGAATTTCTGCACAACGAAGTGCCGGGCGTGCGCGTGCCAGCCGGAGTTATGGAACGTATGCGCGTCGCTTCCGACAAAGGCAAGGAAGCAGGCCGCGACGAAGGTTTGCAAATAGCCCGCGAGCTTTTAACAGACGTGCGCGATTCCATTCAGGGCGCGCAAGTCTCCGCGCCCTTCGGCAACGTCCGATTCGCGCTCGATGTGTTCGACGCAGTAGATGTGGTCGATGCGCGCGCCACAGCATAAGCGTGCCTGACAAAACTTCAACTGCGCCGCAACATGCCTGACGAACATATTGATTGAAGCCGCATAACGGCAATCACGGTCTATTGCTTTCGTTCCCTATTTTTTAGAAGGTTTGTGTTAAGGAATGATTGATTGCTCGTGGTCTTAGCAACGCATGCATTGCGCCGATTCAGCTTAGACATCGATAGCCATATCTAAGAGCGTGTTTAGAAGTTCAACAGGTGCGCCAGCGGCGCGACCACAAGGTAGCCAGACGTGCAACGTCTGGGAGCCATTAACCGGTATCGCGCGTTGACGGCGCGCCAGATTTCTATGCGCACCTTCAATGCGCCGACATCTTTCGTTCACTGTGTTCCAGACGTTGCACGTCTGGCTACTTTCTCGTGACCGCTTCGCGGCCTAAAGCAATTTCTAAACAGGCTCTAAGCTAGAACATTGTCGTACTCGTCTTTAACTATCTTGTAGCATTTGCAGGAGACTGCTTCCAAACCCGCCCGATCAAGAATCCTGATTATCCCGCGACTGTAGCTGATGAGCTTTTGTTTCTGTTAGGACACCGGCAGCCAGCGTGACTCCTTCGCGGCGCACGCCCAGCATGTGCGAGAGAAATTCCTGCGTTAATCGAAATTCATTTCCTTCGACACGGTCATGCGTCATCAGCAGCCAGCGGGCGAGACGCGCGTTGACTACATGAAAGCGGTTGCAGGCTGCCGATTGTGATACTTGCGTCAGGAACGAGTGTGTGTAGCGGAGCAGCAGTTTATTTAGCGAACTGTTGTTGCTCGCCTCTTTGCGCAGTGTCGCGGCTTTCATTTTCATGGCTGTGCCTGCTCCCTGCACCAGACCGCGATTGCTCGACTTGTTCACTCCCATAAAAACGGAAAGACCCGCCATGCCTTCATTTCCCGCCATGCCCACTTCGAGCAGCTCGCGGTCATCTACCGTTGAAAGCAAAGAAATATGAGAGTCGTTGGGAAAGTAAACATGCCTTAGCGTCTCGCCGGGTTCAAATAGAATGTCGCCGAAGGTGAGCGGGACGTGTTCTAACTGCGGCAGCAAGCGTTGATATTCTTTTTTGGGGAGAGCCGCAAGCAGACGGTTGGCGGGCGGCGCGGCGCGTTTTGTGGATGGCATCGTAAAACTCCTTGTTTGGGTCGCGTCGTGAAAGACAGCAGACAGCACAAGGAAAATGGTTGCTAAACAGCACCCGATGCCGAGAGATGACTTAAAGATCGAATAAACGTCGTCAGCGTATCGCACAAGAAGATGCGTGTATGTGCGCCAACACACTTATGCGCGGAAGTTGAGGTAGAAACGGGAGAAGCTTGTTAGCCGAAGATGATTAGCCGAGAAGACGGTCGTACTCGCTTTTGACGACTTGGTAGCACTCGCAAACTTCCGTCTCCAAGCCCTGCCGGTCAAGAAGCGTAATCGTGCCGCGCACATAAGAGATCAGTCCACGCTCTTGCAGCTTTTGGGCAGCTACCGTGATTCCTTCACGGCGCACGCCGAGCATGTTAGCGATCAGGTCATGCGTCATTACGAGTTTGTCTGTGCGCAGACGGTCGTGGCTCAAGAGCAACCAACGGCAGAGTTGTTGTTCGACTGTGTGTAGACGATTGCAGACGGCTGTTTGCGAAATTTGAGTCATCAACGCCTGCGTGTAGCGCAGCAGCGAGGTTTGAAACATGCCGCCCCGCACGAACTCGGCTTGCAAAGCCTTTTGTTTCATCCTCAAGGCGCTGCCCGCGCTCTGCACCACTGCCCGGTTCGGCATCGTCTCGCCGCCCATAAACAGTGCGATGCCGATCACGCCTTCGTAACCCGCCACTCCGATTTCGGCAGTCGCGCCGTTTTCCATAATGTAGAGCAGAGAGACGATGGCGCTTGTCGGGAAATAAATGTAATCGATATGCCCGCCGGATTCGTAAACGACCTCGCCGAGCGAGAATGAGATCGGCTCCAGATCAGGTAGCAGCCGTGTACGTTCTTCAACGGGCAGAGCGGCGAGCAACAGGTTCTCCACCCGCATAGAAGCAGATGAGTTTTGCGATGTAGATACTGACATGTTTCCTCTTTCCCTTCCCCATGCGAATCGTTCAAGAGAACTATACGCTCGTAGTGCCGAAAAATAAATGTCTATATGTGTAGTAACGCACGGAGGGAGAAAAGCGATTCATTTATAAATCTGTTTGCCAATCGACGAAAAGGTTTGCCGGGATTAGCAACTTAGAGTTGGGGACTCTGGTTTGCGGTGCGAATTCCGGCAGTCGATGCCTTTGGCAGCACCGAGCACAGCAGGGGGAGAAAGGATGAAGTTCAGCAAGACTGAACTTCGTCCCTTGTGCTCTTTAGTATTTGTTTTCCTCTAAATTCAAAACCATCAAATCATTAACTCAGTTGCAAAATGGTACGGGAGGACTACGGCTCATGTCTTTTTCACCATACATTATCGAAGCTCCTTACTACGCTCCCGATCAAGCACTGCGCGAGGAATTCAATGATGACAAACCGCTCGTGCTAGTCGCAGAGGATCACGAGGATACGCGCTTCATGATCAGAACGATGCTGGAAATGATCGGTTGTCAGGTGTTGGAAGCCACGACCGGATCAAGTGCAATCGAAGTCGCCCGACGCGCGCAGCCCGGACTCATCCTGATTGACGGCAACATGCCGCTGCTCGACGGACTTTCTGCCGCGCGCCTGATGCGCGGCTATTCCGAACTGGCTGATGTTCCGATTGTGGCTCTGTCGGGACACGCGAAGCCGGAATTCCACGCGGCGGCGCTTGCCGCAGGCTGCGACGATTGCTTCGTCAAACCGATTGAGTATGAGCAAATAAAAAATCTCATCAGTGGTCTCTTCCACAAGTTTCCAGATGCGGCCCGAAATTCTACGGGCACGAGGAACCATCGCTATGCAGATGCTGCAACGCACATCACAAGATGACTTAACAGATTCTAAACTGCTGCTCAGGCAGGGAGCGGACGAGATTGCACGACGCTGGTTGACAGCCGTCCGCGCAGATTATGCGATCCCATCGACCAAGGGCGTGGAAGAACCATTGCTGCTGAACGCCTTGCCGCTGGTGCTCGACGAAATACTGCGGGTCACAGAATTAGACGACGGCAAGATCGACCATGAAAAGATTTGCAGTGCTGCGCGTCATGGGCGCGGGCGCTCGCGCCAGCACTCCGCTGTCCGTGACCCCGTGCGCAAGTGTCCACATTTGCGCGAACACGTCTTTCTTTACCTGCACCAGCAC
>JBPCOJ010000043.1:0-24623 GCA_051000345.1 Pyrinomonadaceae bacterium
GACAATTTATGCTCGTCGCGGTGGCGGTCGGACTCGTATTTCACGCCGTCTGGCGGCTTGTTCAAGCGTTTATGGACACGGAAAATAAAGGTTCGGAGATAAAAGGTTTCGTCGCCCGCGGAGTTTACGCCGCCATCGCCCTGATTTATATCGGTTTGGCTTTTTCCGCCGTTAAAATTGTTTTGGGAGTAAAAAGCGGCGGCATCTGGACGCAAAGCTGGACGGCGTGGTTGCTCGCGCTGCCTTTCGGCGCGTGGCTCGTCGGGTTGGCGGGAGCAATCGTGTTCGCCGTCGGTTTCTATCAATTTTATCAAACATTTACGGCAAAATTTCGAGAAAATCTGATGTTCGGAGAAATGAGTCAAACTCAGGAAAAATGGGCGACACGCGTCGGCAGATTCGGTTTTGCGGCGCGCGGCGTAGTTTTCTGCATCATCGGTTTTTTTCTCGTTCTTGCCGCTTATCAGGCGAACGCCGGCAAAATTCGTGATCTCGCCGGTGCGCTGCACGCCGTCGAACAACAGTCGTTCGGCGCGTGGCTGCTCGGTCTCGTCGCCGCCGGATTTATTTCCTACGGGCTGTTTATGTTTGTGCTGGCAAAATATCGCCGGATGGTTATCGTCTGATTAGTAATGCCCAAACACCAAACGGAAATCGTCAACGGACGGCTAATTTTATGGACTTAAACGAACCCGAAACGCGGCAAATCGGTAGCCGACTTGTCAACAGCGAAAGACTATCTCGCGCCGAGTTTTTTTATCGCGTGTTGGTTTTCGTCGGCGTTGTCGCGGCGGTCGGACTGCTATTGCTGTTGTTGTGGCAAAGCACGCAGGTCATTCTGCTGATTTTTGCCGGTCTGCTGGTCGCCGTTTTTCTGCGCGGCATCGCCGAGCGAATCAGCCGCCACACGCCGCTTTCGGAAAATTGGGCGTTGGGCTTGCTTTTGCTGTTGATAGTCGGAGCGGTCGCGCTGGCAATCTGGCTGCTGATGCCTTCTTTGCAGCACCAATATGGCGAAATCTTCGAGCAGCTGCCGCAAAAAATTGAATTGCTGCGGCTGAAACTCGCGCAGTTTCCCGCCGGACGCTGGCTGCTCGAACAAATACCAAATCAGCCGATGTCTCTTGTCAATCAAAACTCCAATCTTTTCGGGCGCATCACCGGATTTTTCTCTTCGTTTTTCGGCGTTGTCGTCAACATCGCCATTGTTTTGATGGCGGGTGTTTATTTCGCTTTCAGTCCGAATCTTTACTACCAAGGAGCGATTAATCTGTTTCCGCCGAACAATCAGCCGCGCGTTCGGGAAGTTCTCGACACGATTAGCTTTAATCTACGGCGATGGATCGTCGGCAGAATTACCGTGATGGCGATAAACGGCTCGCTGACCGCGCTCGGCTTGTGGTTTCTGGGCGTGCCGCTCGCCATTCCACTCGGTTTGATTACGGCTTTTTTCAATTTTATCCCGAACATCGGACCGTTTCTGGCGGCGGTTCCGGCGGTTCTGATCGCGTTTACGCAAAGCCCGACGCAGGCTCTCTACACGGCGATTTTGTTCTTTATAATTCAGAATCTCGAAGGTTTTGTTCTGACACCGCTGGTTCAGCAAAAAGCGATTGAGCTGCCGCCGGTGCTGATTATCGCCGCGCAGCTTTTGCTGGGGATTTTGTTCGGTTTTATCGGCGTGGTGCTGGCTGTTCCGGTTGTCGCCGTCGTGTTTATTCTGGTCAGAATGCTCTATATCGAAGATTTGCTCGGCAACGAAACCGAAGTCAAAGGCGAACAGGAAGCTAAGGAAAAACAGCGAACGACGAACGAAGACGGCGAATAAGGAAAGAGATAATTGTCTGAAATCAGGAAAACAAAAATAATTATCGGTTTTTCAGAATGATTTTCCCGCCGTCGAATTAAGAAACATCAGCCAGAGCCGAGCGCGACCCGGCTTTTGAATTCTTGATAACGCTGAAACTGCCGTCGGTTTCCAGCACGACGGCGGCGATTTCTTCGGTTGCCGCCGAGCCGTGAGCGCGAATCGCGGCGCGGATTTCCGATTCGGTAACGCGCTGCCGTTTCATCGCATCGTGCAAAAATTCGCCTTTGTCCAAAAGCATCGTCGGCTCGCCCTTCACAGTATTTTTCAGCCAATCGAATCTGACCGAAAGCCACGTGATAACGAATTGCAGTCCAATCAACAGAACGAAAGCGGCGACACCTTCGGCTAACACCGTATTCTTTGATAAAATGACGCTCGCCAGCGTCGAGCCGAGCGCGATAGTCACCACGAAATCGAAGGCGTTCCATTTTGACAGAGTGCGTTTGCCCGAAACGCGCAGCCAGAAAACCAGCGCGGCATATGCCAGAACGCCGGTTATTAAAATACGAAATAATCCATACCAACCGTCAAAGAACATATTTTATTCAAATCTTCGCTGCCGGAGTTTATTTTTCACTCGTTTCCGCCGCGCAAAGTGAAAATCGTCAGTTCGGGACGGCAGTTGATTCTAATCGGGAAACTGCTGAAACCGATGCCGCGATTAACGTAAAGACGATTGCCCGGCTGACCGACATTGGCAATCCAGCCGTCATTGTGAATTTTTTCGGGGCTGAAAAGTGACATCCACGACCAATTTTTCGTAAACGGAATGCGAACCTGTCCGCCGTGCGTGTGTCCGGCAAGCGCAAACGGCGCGGTGTTTGAAGGAAACGCGGGAAAGGTATCAGGATTGTGCATTAAAATAATCCGCGGCGCGTTCGCCGGAACTTTCAACAGAGCAATTTCCGACTTGTCGCATCCGGCATACCGCGAGCCGATGCCGACCAGATAAAGAGCTGAATCGGTATGTGCCGCCGAATTATTTAAATTATTTTCTCCGGTTTTTTTATTCGGCAAAGCGAGCGGAACAGCTTCGTTTTCAAGCACGCGCACACCAGCCGATTCGAGCTTTTGTCGCAAAGCGGCTGCCAGTCGTTCATTTTTTATCGAATCAGGCAAATCCATTCCGTAATCGTGGTTGCCGAGAACGGCATAGACGGGAATCTGCGCCTGCGCCAAAGGACGCACGAGCGCGACGGCTTTGTCCACTATTTGCGTAAAATCGTGCGTGTCTTCGCGCTCTACTTCATCGCTCTCGTCTCCGTTCGTCGGTTTATAAACAAAATCACCGGCAATAAAAGCGGCGGCGGGACGCTCTTTGATAATTCGATTGGCGATTTTTGTAACCGTGCTTTCGTTGCCGAACCACATACCGACCTGAAAATCGGCAATCAGCGCGACACGCTTATTTTCCCACTCCTCCGGCAAGCCGGGAATTTCGACGTATTCTTCCTTAAAATCAACGAGGCGCGGTTCGATGACCGCGCCCCACAGCATCGCGCCCGCTATACCGAGCGCGATGGCTTTGATATATTTCCACTGCATAGTTTTAACTTATCTTCGCGGCTTGTTTTTATCGAATTCGTCAACTTCGACATCAGTGCGTTTGACCGTATCGGTAATCGTTTCGGTGCGTTCGGTAACATTTTTGCCGACGACGACTTCTTCGACGACTTTGGCTTGTTTGCCGACGACGGCTTCTTCGCCCTGCGTTCTCACTTCAAACTCGCCTTCTTTGAAATTCTTCATATCGGCATCGGTTACTTTGCGGTCAACTTTATGACGTTCGACGTTGACCTTTTCTTCGCGCAGATTAACTTTCGCCTCGACCGGACGCTCGGTTACGCTCGTGTGAACGCGCACGCCGCCGCGGTTGACGACTCGTTTGCCGACGACCATTTGTTCTTCAATGACCGGCAGCGCGACTTCGCCCTGATCTTTGAAGCTTTTCATTTCGGTTTTCGTTTGTTCGGCGGTGTAAGGTTTGGCTTTCTTGTCGAATTTTTTGTATCCCGATGAGCGATACTGCGCCGCGCGGCGGTCAACGTCAATCGCGCCGTTATTGTTCAAAATATCGGCGGCTTTATCAACCATCTTTTCCGCCACCTGCGCCGTCACGACCGTGCTGCCGCGTCTGACCGATTCGGCGTAAACGTCTGTTTCCGGCGTCACCGAAACGTTATCGTTCGAGCCGAATAAATTCCCGAAAAAATCTGAAATCGAATCGCCGATTGATTCGCCCGTGTCGTAATTTTTCGAGTTTGCGCCGCCGTATTTCGTATAGCCTTTGCCTGTTCCCTCGTTGCGCGCGATACTGATGTCGCCCTGTTTTATGCCCGCGCCGCTCAATGCTTTAACCGCCGCCTGCGCTTCCGCATAATTGTCAAATACTCCTACTAGGGTCATGTTCATAACTTTATTAACTCCTTTGTCTGTCTTTGTTTAATTGTTTTGGCAGGCGTGATTATAATAATCAACTTTTGTGTTCCCGCCTGTTCTTTTACGTCTGCTGCGTTCGTTTTAGCGTCCCTGCAATTCCGGGTCGGGATTTTCCGCCGGGAATTCCTCGACGCTGATTTCTTCGCGCCGCAATGTAACTTCCTGCACATTTGAAAGTTCTTCGTGTCGTTTGACGAGATGAATTTCCTCGCGTAGCAGCAGCCGTTTTTCCGTCACGACGACTTCTTCCAAAACCGGCACGATCATCACTTCGCCTTCGTAGCGAATTGCGGGCGCGGTTTCGACATATTTATTTACCGGAACGCGCTCGACTTCGATATGCTCGCGCAAAATCGGTTCGTTAATCGTCTGCACGTCTTCGCGCACTGTTTTATGGACGCGCACGCCGCCCGTGTCCACAATTCGTTTGCCGATGCTGATTTCTTCGGCGATCAGCGGCACGACGATTTCACCTTTGTCATTCGTCCGCGCGTTCATTGCTTCCAATGTTTCCTGTTCTTTGTTCATAAATTTTGCCGCACGATTGCCGACTTCGGATTTTCGTGTTCCGTCGTTTGTATGTGGAAATAATATCAAAAAAAAGATATGACGAATCGGTGAAACTACTGGTTCGGTAACAGTGTTTATACGGAGATTTGAAAAAATGCGTAATTGCGCGGCTTGATGCGCGCTTTCGGAGTTGCGAGAAACACTGTCATTAGTTGGCTCAAAGAAAAAAGAAATGATGCCGGATGTGTCCGAAACATTAGTTTTGCCCACCGAAGCGCCAGCTTTAGAACTTGACGAATGACGGTCATTTGTTCGGAAGAAAGCGAACACACGAAATATGTTTGTTGTTATTTCTGCATCGCTATAACAATGGAATGGCTCTCTCCTCTGATTGAGCCACTACCGAAAATGTCAGTTTGGAGCGTTCGCCAACGCAAACCGAAACAAGTCAAACAAACCATTTTTTTCGCCGCCCTGTGCGGATATATCAAATTGGAGAGATCGAAAATCAAGACTAAGCACAATCATTTTGCTTTGAAATCAAAATTGTATCTCAAGGCATTGCTGTCAGCTTTTCAAACTCTCAAAAACTTAAATCAAATGGTTGCGTTGCAAAGATTATTTTCAAACACGAAAGTTCTTCGAGTGCATAACGCTCAGGCAGCGATCCCGAACAGCGAAGCGACAAACTTTGCCTGCCCTTGTGCATCACTTCCGGCTAACCTTTTGACTTGACCTTTCCGCATCATGTTCACTGATTCAATGCCCTCGATGGTTCGCTCCGCCCTGTGAAAGCTCTTGAAGCATTGAGAAGCTCGCACCTTCTTCTTGATAAATCGGTGGTCTTGTTCGATCACATTGTTCAGGTATTTCACGCGCCTGAGTTGACAGTCCTGCGGCACAATGTTCTCCGCCTGTGAAGTGCTGAATGCCTCAGGGTAGGCCGCGTTCTTATCAACGCTGATCGAGAATGGGAGTCGACGATGGTCGGCTCTCATCATCTTCTGAAAGAAGCGTTTTGCCGCACAAACATCACGCTTGGCACTGAGCATGAACTCAATGGTCTATGTTTGTCCACCGCGCGATAAAGATATTTACATTGCTCGCCGACCTTGATATAGGTCTCATCAACATGACTTAACTCCAGGCGCGCGTTAAGTAATCATTCATCATCAGCACGAACAGAATGCCGAGCCAGAGCAATCCGGCGACAACAACCGCCCACATCAACCATGCGCTGTCACGAACGTGCATGAAATAGAGAATTATCAGCAACGCTTTCGCGGCGGCGATAGCGAGCGCGATGATCGTATTGCCCGCGCCCAGATTGACGAGCGCCAGCGCGTAAGTCGCCACCGTCAAGAAAAGCAGTGCGCCGTAGATGATGAAGTTGAATCTTTCCGAAAGGGTCTTTTCAGTCATAACAATTCGTCACTTTAGTGATAACGTCCCAGCAGATAAAAGAGTGGAAAGAGAAATATCCACACGATGTCAACGAAGTGCCAGTAGAGTCCGGTCATCTCGACGGGCGTGTAATACGCGGGCGTAAACGCGCCGCGCCAACCGCGCACGAGCATGATGCCAACAATGCAAAGGCCAATGGTCATGTGTACGGCGTGCAAGCCCGTCATCATGAAGTAGAGAAAGAAAAATATCTTCGCCGCATCGTGAAAGCGTCCCGGATAATCAAAGTATATGCCCGGCACTTCGTGATGCTGGTAGTGATCGTAATACTCATAAAACTTGATACCCAGAAACAGCACGCCGAAGAGAATCGTCAACGCGAGTCCCCAGAGCATAAGTTTGCGTTTATCAACTTTCGCGGCGTGAACCGCCGTCGCCATTGCAAAGCTGCTTGTGATGAGGAGCGCCGTCATTATTCCGCCGAGCCGCATGGACGTGCGCGTGCCCGCGTCCATAAAGCCTGCGGCGTGCCCGTAGCGATAAACCGTATAAGAGATAAAGAGCGCGCCGAACAGCAAGAGTTCGGTCATCAAAAAAATCCACATTCCGAGCGTCGCCGTCTCGCGCTGCTGTTCCATGTCGTGAAACTGCTTTTCGAGCGCGTGTTCCTCTATCTCACGTCGCACGGCTTCGGGCGGCATTATGGCGCGCGTCTCAATCACCCGTCGCCTCCTGTACCGCAGGCTTCGTCTGTGAAGTCCGCTTCAAAAATTCCGGGTAGTTGTACGGCGCTTCGACCACAGTTGGCGTGGCCGCGAAGTTGTCTTTCAGCGGCGGCGATTGCGTCGTCCACTCCAATCCGGTGGCGCGCCAGGGATTCGCGCCCGCCACTTCGCCGTAACGCAAAGACCACAAGAGATACACGAACGGCAACAGATAACCGATGCCCATGATGGAAGAACCAGCGGTTGACAGCACGTTTAAGACTTGAAACTCCGGCGCGTAAGAATGGTAACGGCGCGGCATTCCCAGATAGCCCAGAATGAACTGCGGAAAGAAGGTCAAGTTAAAGCCTAAGAAGATGGTCAGCGCGGCGAGTTGCGCCCACACTTCCGGGTACTTGCGCCCGCTCATCTTCGGCCACCAGAAATGCAGCGCCGCGAAGTAGGCCGTCACCATGCCGCCGACCATAATGTAATGAAAGTGCGCGATGACGAAATAAGTATCGTGTACGTGAACATCCAAACCGAGCGCGGCAACATAAAGTCCAGTCAAGCCGCCGATGGTGAAGACGCCGATGAAGCCCAATGTATAGAGCATCGGCGCGGCGAAAGAGATTGAGCCTTTGTAGAGGGTCGCTGTCCAATTAAAAACTTTAATCGCAGAGAAGATGGAGACGAGATAGCTCAGAATCGAAAACGTCAACGCCGCATAAAGCGAGATGCCCGCGACGAACATATGGTGCGCCCACACCAAAAAGCCGACGAGCGCAATGCCCATACTCGAGTAAGCGACGAAGTTGTAACCGAAAAGCTGTCGCCGCGAAAAGCAGGTGATCGTTTCGCTGACCACGCCCATGCCCGGCAGAATCATGATGTACACAGCCGGATGCGAGTAGAACCAGAAGAGATGTTGATACAGCAGCGGGTCGCCGCCCAAAGCCGGATCGAAGATGCCTA
Source organism: Pyrinomonadaceae bacterium (assembly GCA_051000345.1). Lineage (GTDB taxonomy): Bacteria > Acidobacteriota > Blastocatellia > Pyrinomonadales > Pyrinomonadaceae > JBHENC01. The sequence continues at coordinate 7,903 of JBPCOJ010000043.1, forward strand.
TGTGAAAGATGCGTTCGACGCAGACGAGCACAAGCGTTATCGCCAGCACGGGCGTCGCCATCACCAGAATCACGCTCGTCGCGTAGATCGTCCAGACAAAGAGCGGAAGGCGAAACCACGTCATGCCCGGCGCACGCAGGCGATGAATCGTCGTGATGAAATTGAGTCCCGTCAGGATGGACGAAAAGCCTAAGATGAAGATGCCGAGCGTCGTGATGATGACGTGCGTATGCGACGAATCGGTGCTGTACGGCGGGTAAAACGTCCAGCCCGTATCAACGCCGCCGCTGGCGACAGCCCAGAACGTAAAGATTGCGCCGACGACATAAATATACCAACTCAAAAGATTGAGGCGCGGAAAGGCCAAATCTTTCGCGCCGATCATCAGCGGCACAAGAAAATTTCCGAACACGGTCGGGATCGAAGGAATCAGAAAAAACCAGACCATGATGATGCCGTGCATCGTGAACAACTTGTTATACGTGTCCGCCGAAACCAGATCGCCCTGTGGTGTTAAGAGTTCAAGGCGAATCAACAGCGCGAAGAATCCGCCGACGAAGAAGGCGAGCGTCAGCGACACCATGTAGAGAATCGCAATGCGCTTGTGATCCGTCGTCGTCAGCCAGGACTTAATGCCGTAGCCGCCTTCGTTCAAATAATTCTTTTCGGGTAGCGTTAATACTTCCGGCGCGTTCATCGGTTCGCCTCTTTCGTGTTCGGCATTTTCCCATTCGCGTTCGCGGGCAAAGCGTTCGGCGTGCCCGGCGCGGTTAAAGGCTGCGGGCTGTCCGGCGAAGAAACCGGCGGCACAAACTCGCGCACTCCATTCAAAGATTTGATGTAAGCGACGAGTTGCAGCAACTCTTCTTCGGATAACTGTCCCTGAAACGTCGGCATGATGTTTTGAAAGCCCGCGACGATCTGCGCCGACGGATTCAGGATTGATTCGCGTATGTAATTTTCATCGGCGCGCACACGTTCGCCGCCGTCTAGATAAACAGTGCTCTTATAAAGCCCTGCGATGTTCGGGCCGCGCGCCTGCGAATCGCCCGTGTGACACGCGGCGCAAGAGTATTTCTGAAACAGCGTTTCGCCCTTCGCCGCCAATGAATCCTGCGCGCCGCCGTTCAACCACGCTTGATAATCCGCCTGCTCCATCACCACAACCGAGCCGCCCATCGAGGCGTGCTGCGTGCCGCAATACTGCGAACAGAACAGGTGATAACTGCCGGGCTTCGTCGCCTCGAACCACACAGTCGTATAACGATCCGGCAGCACGTCTCTATGCAGGCGAAACGCGGGCACGAAAAAACTATGAATCACATCCTGCGACGTGAGTATGAGTTTTACCTGGCGATTGACGGGAACGTGCAGTTCGTTGATTTCGCGTTGGCCTTCCGGGTGCTGAAATTTCCACATCCACTGTTTAGCGATGACGTTGATCTCAAGCGCGTTTTGCGGCTGGCTCAACTCTCTGAAATAAACGCTCGCGCCCCATACGAACATCACCATAAAGACGCCGAGCGGAATGACGATCCATGCCGTATGCAGAATCGGGCGCTCCACCGTCGGCGGCGGAATTTCGTCTTCGGAGCGGCGGCGATACTTAAAACAGAAATAAACGATCAGGCACGCGATGAGCAGCGCCACGCCGCCCGTCACCGCCAGCATGAAATAGAACAGCATATCTACGTGCGGCGCTGCCGTTGATGCGCTTTCGGGAAACAATGAAAAATCCGCAGACATAAAATTTAAGAGTAGAGCTAAACAGTTTTTAGTTTCGAGTTTTCAGTTTTTAGTTCGGATTTGCAGCACAGAGCCGATGCCTTAACAACTAAAAACTCGAAACTAAAAACTGAAAACTGTTTCTTCATCTCTGTGCCTCTCCGGTCTCTGTGGCTACTTTTGTTGGTTTGTTGCCCTAGCGACGGGCAAGCCTCTCTGTATCGTCAATTCAATCGCGCGTTCAATCGGTATCTTGACGACGCCCGCTTGCTTGTCCATCCAGCCGTAATTGTTAAGCGCCGTGTTCTGCTCTTTTTGAAAACGCGCTAAGTCTTGTTCGGGATTCGATTGCAGTTGCGGCTCCGGCGGCAATCGCAGTTGATTTGTGCGAATCGTCGTGGACGCCTGCAAATTGTTTCGCTCATCGCGTGCCGCGAAGTAGCCGTACATTCGCCACAATCCGAAGTGAAGAAGAATCGCCGTCAAGATAAAAGCGACGCCGATCCACACCAGCGCGCGAATGTTCACGTCGCGGCGTTCATACTCGACGCTCGGATGTTCGACGTTCGGATGCTCTACGCGCACAGCGTTATCCTTACTCCGGCTCATCGCTCAATGCCTCTCGCATATACGGATCGTTGACGGGCAGCAACGGCCTTCCCTTTAGTCGCTGAAAAAAGAGCCACAGCCAGACGCCGCCCGTGCCTAGCATCGCCACAAAATCCATCCAGTGAAGCGTCCAATGCGTCTGCGGAAACGCCGGTTCGACGAGCCAGATCACATCAACGAAGCGCATCAGTATGACGACGCCCGCGACGATGGCGAGTCTGCGCGCGTTGCGCTTCACGTCGCCCGACAGCAACAGAAAAAAGGGCAGAAAGAAGTGCAGCGCGATGAGCGCGATGGAGACCCAACCCCACACGCCCGCCGTCCTACGCAAGTACCAGGGCGTTTCTTCGCGTAGATTGCCAGACCAGATCAGCAAAAATTGTGAGAACGCGCAGTAAGCCCAGAGCATCACGAAGGCGAGCAACAGATTTCCCAAATCGCGGTAATGTCTTGGCCGCAGCACGTCCGCAAGCGGCTTATAGCGCGCCAGTAGAATGAAGATGGCGATGATGAAGGCGAAGCCCGCGAGCGTTTCCCCCGCGATAAACGTCACGCCGTAAATCGTCGAATACCAGCGCGGCTCAAGGGACATCACCCAATCAATCATCGCAAAGGTCAACGTCAACGCGAGCACAAACAGACCGGGGCCGCTCAAGGCTTGCAGCCGCAACGTAAAGCGCGCATCGTTCGTGCGGTCACGCTCAAGCGACCAGCGATTTAGTAGAAAGCCTGTTCCCGCCCACAAGATGAAGTATAGACACGCGCGTGCGATGAAGAACGGCGTGTTGAGATAGGGCTGTTTGTGCAACAGAATTTTATGTAGAACTTCGTCGGCAACGAAGTCCGCCGGATGCGACCAGATGTACAGATGATGTATCCCGAAGATGAGCGGCACAAAGAGCAGCGCCATTAACGGCAGCGTCCCCGTCGCCGCTTCGAGTGCGCGCCGGATGATGATGCCCCACGCGCCGCCCGTTAGATATTGCAGCATCAGAATCCCAAGACAGCCGAGCGCCAGCCCCGTCCAGAAGACGAACGCTACTAGATACGAACGGAAAAACTGTTCGGCATTGACGAACCAGCCGACGCCGCACAGGGCAAGCCCACTGATGCCCGCGATGAGCGCGTAGCCCTGCAAGCGTCCAAACTCCGGTGCGGTCTGTTTTATAACTTCGCTCATCAGTTTTGTTCTACGATTTCGCTCATCGTTCGTTACTTCCTTCGCTTAACTTTAAGCGTTGCTCCGGCGGCGCGTCGTCGAGCGTTGCGTGCTGGCTCAACTGCAACGCGCGTATGTAAGCGATGATTGCCCAACGATCACGCGCAGTGATTTGATAACCGTAGCGTCCCATCGCGCCGTAGCCGTTCGTGATGACATCGAAATAAAAACCGACGGGTTGCGCACGCACATCGTCTCTGTGAAATGACGGCGGCGGACTAAAACCGCGCTGCACGATCATGCCGTCGCCCGCGCCCACCAAGCCATGACAGACCGCGCAGTTAATTTCGTAACGCTCGCGCCCGCGCTCCAATAATTCGCGCGTCAACGGAAACGGAAAAGCGTTTGTGTACGCATCGCCGTTCTTCACAATTGTCGGCGCATTCTCTTTATCAACATTGCGCGCCACCGTGCCCGGCACAACAGGGCGCGCCGACGTGTTGTTCTCAAAAAACGCGCTCGGCTCTAAAGGTTTATATTTCGGCTGCCTGCTCATCTGCTGCGCACACGCCGTCGCCAACATCAAAAGCATCATCGCGCATACAACGCGACTACGCTTTACAAAATTCTGTGGTGAACGCTTCATGCCACACGCCTGAAATGAAATGATCTGCGATAACTTTACGCCGATGTTTATCGCGCCTGCGATGATGTTGCTTTACTCACGCACGTCCGACACGCTCAAAGCCTGCAAACTCACTAACAGCCTTCGCGTCGCTTCCGGGTCGAACTTCGGATCGTTTGCTTCGACGCAGAGAAAGAAACGGCTTTGCGACGCCAGCGCGAATCGTTCCGCGTTGAAGATCGGATGATACGGCTGCGGCAAACCGTTGATTATTAGCACGCCGAAGAAGCCGAACAACGCCGCTACGAGCACTGTCATTTCAAACGTGATCGGAATAAACGCAGGCCAGCTATTCAAAGGCCGTCCGGCGACGTTGAGCGGATAGCTCACGGCAGCCGCGTAATACTGCATCGTAAATCCCGTGAGTCCACCAATGATGCCACCGATGAGCACGATCAAGGGCATCAGCGGGCGGCGCACCGTTATCACTTCCGACAATTCTTTCACCTGAAAAGGCGTGTAGGCTTCTATCTTATGATAGCCTGCGGCGCTCATGCCTTTCGCAGCGCGGACAATCTCATCCGGCCTGTCGAACTCCGCGACGATTCCGTAAAGCGCTGAGTCCGGCATCATGCTTCGCCTTCCTTTGCTTTTTCCGAAACGAGTTCGCGCATCTCCGCCATCGAAATCGCCGGAAGCAAACGCACGAACAGAAACATCAAACTCAAAAACAGACCCATCGAACCGAGCAAGGTGGCGTAGTCCCAGAACGTTCCCGAATACATACCCCATGACGACGGCAGAAAATCGTGGTGCAAACTCGACACGACGATCACGTATCGCTCCGTCCACATCCCTACGTTGACGACGAGCGAGAGAATAAAGAGCAACGGCACGTTGGCGCGGAAACGCCTGAACCAGAGAATCTGCGGCGCGACGACGTTACAGAAAATTTGTAACCAGAACAGCACGGCATACGCACCCGTCGCACGATTGAGCGCAATGTAAGCTTCGTACTTGTTGTCGCCGTACCACGCAAAGAACGTCTCGAAGATGTAGCTGTACGTGACCATCAAGCCCGTCGCCAGCAGAATCTTCGCCATATTTTCAAGGTGGCGTTTGGTGATGAACGCTTCCAAGTGAAAGGCTGCGCGAATCGGAATCGTCAGGGTGATGACCATCGCAAAGCCTGAGAAGACCGCGCCCGCGACGAAGTACGGCGGAAAGATCGTCGAGTGCCAGCCGGGAACTTGCGCGACAGCGAAATCGAAACTGACCACTGTGTGAACCGAAACAACAAGCGGCGTGGCGAGTCCCGCAAGTAAGAGATAAACACGCTCGTAGTGATACCAATGGCGTGATGCGCCGCGCCAGCCTAAAGCGAGCACGCCGAAGATCGCCCACGTATATTTATTCTTGGCGCGGTCACGCATCGTCGCCAAGTCCGGCACGATGCCTAGAAACCAGAACAGCAGCGAGACAATCGCGTAAGTGGAAACGGCGAACACATCCCACACGAGCGGGCTGCGAAACTGCGGCCATAAATTCATGATGTTCGGATACGGCAGCAGCCAGTAAAAGAAGTACGGACGCCCTAAGTGCAAGAGCGGAAACATACCGGCGCACGCGACGGCAAAGAGCGTCATTGCTTCCGCGAAACGGTTAATCGAAGTGCGCCACTTCTGATTCATCAATAGCAAGATAGCGGAGATGAGCGTTCCCGCGTGGCCGATGCCGATCCACCAGACGAAGTTCGCAATCGCAAAGCCCCATGCCACCGGAACATCAACGCCCCAGATGCCGATGCCGCGCACAAGCAGATAGCTGACTGCGTACATGAGCAGCATCAGCAGCATGAACGACACGCCGAAGCCGAACATCCAACCGGGCGTCAACGGGCGAGTCAACACGACGCCGCTAATCTTTTCCGTTACGGTGTCGAACGTTTGTCCGGGCTGAACGACGGGCGGGCGAACAATGTCGTCGCTAATCGTCGGCTGCGTTTTCTTTGTCGCCGTTTCAATTGCCACGCGCGGTTACTCCGTCTTGATTTCAGGATTCGGATTGCGAATCGTTGCCAGATAAGTTGTGCGCGGTTTGGTGTTGAGTTCCGCGAGCAGACCGTAATTAGTCGGCTCTGCTTTCAACTTCGAGACGCGGCTGTTTTTATCGTTGATGTCGCCGAACACAATCGCTTCGGTCGGACACACGGATTGACAGGCGGTGACGATCTCGCCGTCACGCACTGTGCGTCCATCCTTCTCCGCTTCGATCTTCGCGTGCTGAATGCGCTGCACACAGTAAGTGCATTTCTCCATCACGCCGCGACTCCGCACCGTCACGTTCGGATTGCGTTGAAGTTGCACAACGGGCGGCGCGTCGAAATCCTGATACTGAAAAAAGTTGAAGCGGCGCACTTTGTACGGGCAGTTGTTCGAGCAATAACGAGTTCCGACGCAGCGGTTGTACGTCATCATGTTCAAGCCTTCGTCGCTGTGCGCCGTCGCTTCCGTCGGACACACGAGTTCGCACGGCGCGTTCTCGCAGTGCTGGCACATCACTGGCTGATGAAACGTCTCCGGGTTGCGTTCATCGCCCGCGTAGTAGCGATCAATACGCAACCAGTGCATCTCGCGCGCACGCAAGACTTCCTCTTTGCCGACGATTGGAATGTTGTTCTCCGCTTGGCAGGCGACGACGCAGGCGTTGCAGCCGACGCACGAACCCGTGTCAATCGCCATGCCCCACGCATGGCCTTCATACTTCCATTCGGGAAACATCGAGAGCGGTTTTTGAGGATCATCGGCTTCGCGCTTCGCAAAATCAGGATGCGCGCGGTATTCATCGAGCGTTGCAGAGCGCACGATGTCGCGCCCTTCCATGCTGTGATGCTGTTGCGTACAGGCGAGCGAATAACGCGCGCCCGTCGGATGAATCCCAAGCCCGCCGCCGAACCACAACGCATCGGACGTGCGTATCGCGTAAGCATTGAAGCCCGCGTTTGTTCCAACATGACCAACGCGCGTTCTGCCGTAGCCCAGATGAACGGTCACACAGTTATCCGCGTGTCCGGGCGCGATGAAGACGGGCGCGCGAATCATGCGTCCATTGAAACGCAATTCGACGACATCCGCGTGCAAGCCGCCGTGCGAGCCGCCGCTTTCGTTGACTTCATTCGAGAGATTGAAACGTCGCGCCGTCGCCGGACTCATGAGCGCAGCGTTGTCCCACGTCAACTTCGTCAGAGGCTTCGGCAATTCCTGTAACCAACCGTTGTTCGCAAAGCGCCCATCGTAAATGTTCGGGTCTGGGCGAAAGATGATTTCAAGCGGCGTGTTAGCAGAATCACTTGCTTGTCGTTCCGCATTCGCTTGTCCGGCAGCAGTCTGCGCGGGCGCGGTGAGCCAATCGGTTTTTAGCGTGACGGGCTTTTGCTGCGATACCGTGTTGGGAACAACGCCGTCGCGCAACGCTTGTTGCCATGCTTGCTCAAAGTCGTTTGACTGATTCGCGGTGTTAGACGAAGGCGCGTTGTTCGTTGAAGCAGTCGCCGTTGATGCGTTCGCGCCGTGTGCATTCGGTGCGCTATTCGGCGTGTTGTTCGGTGTGTTAATTGTTTGAGTCTTCGTTCGCCCGCCGACGAATTTGTTTCTCCAGTAATCGCGCAGGATGTCGTAGCCGCTTTTTTCGTTGCTGAAGGCGGCGAGAAATTCATGCGCGGAGCGGCCTTCGTAGAGCGGCGCGATGAGCGGTTGAATGATCGAAACCGTGCCGTCGAAGGCGCGTGCGTCAGACCACGTTTCCAGGAAGTGCGTTTCGGGAATGTGCCACTGGCAGAGCGCGGAAGTTTCGTCGTAGTAAAGGCTATGGTGAACGCGCAACGGAACTTTTTGCAAACTCTCCGCGAAATGAAAATCAACGGGCGCGCTGTACACAGGATTGCCGCCGAAGATGACGAGCGTTTCTACCCTGCCGTCGTCCATCTCGCTAATAAGCGAACGCAACGATGCGAGTTGATTCGTTGGATTCGCTTCGATTGAATCAACGTAAAGGACTGTGTTGCCGACGTTGCCGAGCGCATTGTTCATCGCGTGTGCGAGCGCGTGAACCTGCGGCGTTTGATAATCGCCCGCGACGACGAGACACGCGCCGCGATTGCGTTGCAAATCTACGGCGAGCGCCGTAATCCATTGCGGATTGCGGATTGCGGATTGCGGATTGACGGTTTGTTCTCCATGTTGAATCCCTAGCTGTGCGGCGACGGCGTGCGCGAAGCTTTCAACTTCGGATGCTTTCAGGGGCAAGCGATGATCCGCCATTGTGCCCGTGTTGGTGGGCGTGCTTTCAATCGCGTACAAGCGATTCATCGTGCGGCTTGCGTCGCGCACGCGCCGTTTAGCGATGAAGTCGCGCGCATAGCGTAAACTTCCAGCGCCGCTTGAAAGAAAGTCCGCATCGAGCGCGAGCACTACGTTCGCTTTGTCGAAGCGGTAAATTGTTTCGACGTATTCGCCGAACGCGAGCCGCGCGCCTTCCCGAACATTGTCGCGCGCCGCCGGTTCGTATTGATGCCAGACGGCGTTCGGAAAATCTTTGAGCAATGTTTGTAGCTGGTCTGCGAGCGTCGGCGAGGTGATGGTTTCGGTGAGCAGACGAAACCCCGCGCCGCCGCGTGCGCGTTGGTTGGCGAGTGCCTTGCGAAAGTCTGCGAGGAACGATTCCCATGAACTTATGTCGCCGCCGCGCATCACTGTTTGCGAACGCTCCGGGTCGTAGAGCGTAAGCACGGAAGCTTGCGCGAAGTGGTCTGTCGCGCCGAGACTCGCGGGATGATCCGGGTTGCCTTCGATTTTCGTCGGACGCCCTTCGTGGCTCTCAACTAGCAAGCCTGTCGCGTAGCCGCTCAAAGGCATCGCCGTCGCGTAGTAGAGCGACTTGCCCAAAATAATCTCTTCGGGTTGCCGCACGTAAGGCACGATCTTTTCGGGCGCTTGATGGACGCCGCACGCCGTCGCGCCCGCGAGCGCAAGCGAGGCCGCCATCAACTTCAAAAAGTTGCGTCGGTCAAGCGCGTCGTCCATGAGCGCGGCTTGTCGTGGATACTCACGTCGCAAGAGTTCCGCAAAGTTTTCGTCTGCACACAATTCTTCAAGGCTACGCCAGTACGCGCGCCCGCGATTGTGTGCGGATGGCGACTCATTGATTTTTGTTTGCTCGTCGTGCGTTGGCATTCCCTTGTTCACTTGCGTCGAAAGTTAATAGTGACAAACGGTGCAACGGGTCAGGCTGTACGCGCTTTTGATGTTGTACTGCTTGACCAACTTGTGTCCGAGCGCGGGTTGCTCTGCTTCCGCAGGCTGCCACGCCATGTTGTAGATTTCCGCTTGCGGGCGCAGGTGTTTTTCCGGGTTGCGGTGACATTCCAAACACCACTGCATATAGAGCGTGTTCGCTTGATAAGTGAGTGGCATCTTGTCAATGCGCCCGTGACAGGTCGCGCAGCCGACGCCTTTGTTAATGTGTATGCTGTGGTTGAAATAAGCATACTGCGGCAGATTGTGTATGCGCGTCCACTCAATCGGCTGATCGTCGCGCCAGCTTGCGCGCACGGGTTCAAGCATTTGGCTGTTCGCCCAGATTTGCGAGTGGCAGTGCATACAAGTTTCCGTCGGCGGAAGCCCTGCAAAGTCGGAAGTTTCAACAGACGTATGGCAGTAGCGACAATCTATGCCGAGTTGCCCGACGTGGTGTTGATGACTGAACGCGACGGGCTGCGCGCGTGCGATGCCGACTTCCGAAATGTAGGGCGAGCGAATGAACTCGTAAGCAATCCACGCGGACACGGCGACAAGCAGCACGAAGCCCAGAATGCTCGCCCGCGCCAGCGCGTTCGTAAAGCGTGGAAACGTCCGGTTCATCGCGTCGCTTTAACGCCTTTCTCTAACTCCGTCGTCAACGCCTTCGCGCATCGGTTCATTGCTTCAACGATTCGCTCGTTGCTGCACAAAATGTTTCGGCGCGTTCTATGGTGCGTTGACACTATGCTTTTTCAATTGCCACTAGCTTTAGCTAGTGGACAAGAAATACGTCAGATATGGCTTTAGCCGAATGTAAGATAAACGAGAATCTTCCGCTTAAGCTAAAGCTGATAAGGAAAATCTTTCAAATTAAATTTGGCTAAAGCCGCGATCCTGAGCTTATCCGATCCACTAGCTGAAGCTAGTGGCAATTCAAAGAAATCTAAAGGCTTCAATTACACAGCACTAATGCACTAATGCACGTTTGCATTCGTTGATTCCGCATTCCAGCCGGGAGCCGATGCGCTCGGTTTCGTCGCGTCGTGCGTGGCGGCGATGTCTTCGGCGGAAGAACGCCCGGCGTGTACGACAGCCCACTTGAGCGCGAGCCCGCCCGCGAGTGTGAGCAACGAACTGACGACGGAAGAGGCACGACTTTGCTTGCGACGTTTGCTTGATGCGAGGCGCATTGCGGCGGGCACGACGAGTCCCGCGCCGACGGCTCCGATCCAAAATTGTCCGGCATACTTGCCGCTCGTCAAAGGTTCGGCGGTTACTCCCGAAGTCAGTAGATAAGCGGCGAGCGTCGCGCCTTCGCACAGGCTGGAAATGTTTTCAGCTTTTTCGAGTCGCTTGATCGCGCGCTCGTTGTCGTCGCCGTGGGCGGCGAGCGCGAGCGTGACGGCGGCGAGGCCTGTGCTGATCGAACTGCACGCGAACAGCGCGCCCAAGAAACGGCTCTTTGTCCAGACGGGCGTGCTCGTGGTCGAGAGCAGCACGCCGGGATAACTCGTCATCGTCAATGCGAAAGGAATGCCGGATGCTGCGACGAGGGGCGCGGGCAAGAGTCTGCTCGCACGCTTCAGCGTTTCGTGTTGCGGAAATAGGTCGCCGGTTAATTGCCGCGCGGCGTTTATCATGACGGGCACGCTGTAACCCGTGAGCGCCCACGCTCCCAGATTCATCGGCGACGAAGGTTTCCACACACGCAGCATATGGTGAAAGCGTTCGGGGCGTCCCAAGTCCGCGACGAGTAGCGGCGGGCATGGAAGGAGCGTCAGGAAAGATATGTAGTAGCCTGCGCGCGAGATGGCGCGAAAGCGTTTTTTGCCGAACAAGTCTGCCATGCTGCTTATGAGAAACGCGCCCGCGCTGATGCCTTCAAAAAAGAAGTAGAATGCGATTTCCCAACGCCACAAAGGACGCTTCAACAAAGGGATGCCGTAGTAATCTTCCGTCGTCGCGTGCGTCGTCCCGTTGCGCTCGAAGCCGTCCGGTGTAGCGCGTTTGATGATGTCAACTGCCGGACTCAAATCCTGCGGCAGCCATTCGTTAAGCCCTTGCGCCTGCGCTTCATCAACGCTAACGGCTCGCGCGTTCGCGTGCGTTTCGTTAATCGCGCGAGTGTTGGCGTCGCGCATTGGCGTCTCAATTGTTTTCGCGTCCATCGCCAACTCACTTTCCCCGTGCCATCAAGAGCGCAGACGCCGCCGCGAGTCCAATCGCCGCGCCGAAGCTCAAGAGATAATTTGTCTTCAAGTGCGCGTGCGGGCGTCGTGGCGCTTCGGGCAGATTGTAAACCGCAGGCTTGTCCACCAGCAGAAAAAAAGAGTTGAGCGCGCTGTATTCTCCGGCGGCTTCCGCGCCGTATAAATACGCTTCCGTGTGTCCCTGTTGATGCAGATTTTCGACGCGCTCGCGGGCAATCTGATGCAGCTTTGTGACTGTCCCGAACTTGATGGAATCCGTCGGGCACGCTTTGGCGCACGCCGGTTCGATGCCGTCCTTTTGCCGGTCATAACAGAGCGTGCATTTGTGTGCGCGCCCGTCCGCTTTGTTGCGGTCAAGCACACCGAAGGGACACCCGGCGACGCAGTAACCGCAGCCGTTGCAGATGTCCTGCTGCACGTAAACATTGCCGAACTCGTTGTAGATAATCGAACCCGTCGGGCACACTTCCTGACACGGAGCCTGCACGCAATGTTTGCAAACATCCGACATCATCAACCAGCGGTCAGACGATTGCGAATTGCTGATTGCGGAGTGCGGATTCGAGTCGCCGATCTGTTCTATGAAAGCGACGTGCCGCCACGTCGTATCGGAGAGCGTGACGGTGTTGTCGTAAGAGTTGCCTGTGAAGTGAAAGCCGTCCGCCGGAATTTGATTCCATTGTTTGCAGGCGACTTCGCAGGCTTTACAGCCGATGCAGAGCGTTGTGTCCGTGAAGAAGCCCGTCTCTTCCTGTTGCGCGGGCGGTTCTGGACGCTGCCACGCTTCGATCATGTCCGTGAGTTCGTTCATCATATCGCTTGCCCTTCGGGTTGGCTTGAGTGCGGTGTGTCGGGCGCAGGCTCGCGCGTCGGATAGGGCGCGGGCGGAAGCGGGGCGTCGCGCGGTTTCTGTGGCAGACGCCCGGCGCGCACGTTGCACGTAAACGCTTTGGCTTCGTGTATGCTCACGTTCGGGTCAAGAACGATGGCGGTTAAATCGTTGGCTTGCCCGCCGACGGTTTCGCCCGAATAGCTCCAGTGAAACGGAATGCCGATTTGATGTAGCATTCGTTCGTTGACGTGCAGCGGCTTGATGCGGCGTGTGACCATCGCACGCGCTTCGATTGCGCCGCGCACATTCCACACAACCAACCAACCGCCGTGTTCTATGCCGCGCTCCTGTGCGAGTTCGTGGCTTAGTTCGACGAACATTTCCGGTTGCAGTTCGTTGAGCCACGAATTGAAACGCGACATCGCGCCGCTCAAGTATTGCTCTGTGACGCGAAAAGTCGTGGCGACGATTGGATAGTTTGGATCGAGCGCCGCAGCTTTCGGATTGCCGGGCACGTCGTAGCGTTCGGCGGCGGGGTCGTCCTGCTGTTTGTAAAGCAGGTTGGGCACGGGCGATTCGATGGGTTCGTAGTGAACCGGCAACGGCCCATCCTTTGTGCCCGCCGGAGCGAACAGCCAGCCCTTGCCGTCCGGCTTCATGATGAACGGCGCATCGCCCGCGATGGCATCCATGCCGCGCGCGTCCTTCGAGGGTTTATAATCGGGAGCTTTCGTCGGCTCGAAGTCCGGTTCATCCAAACCCGTCCACTTCTGTTTTTCCGCGTCCCACCAGAGATACTTTTTGCGTTCAGACCAAGGCTTGCCTTCCGGGTCGGCGGACGCGCGGTTATACAGAATGCGGCGATTGTGCGGCCAAGCCCAACCCCAATCGGGATTGAGATAATTTTCCGCGTCGCGTTTGCGATCACGCGCGCGATTGTGATTCGCTTCGGGAAAGACGCCGCTGTAAATCCAACAGCCGCACGCAGTCGAACCGTCGTCCTTCAGTTCCTTAAAGCCGCTGACCTGTTTTCTGTCGGCGACGGTGTAGCCGTTTATCTCGCGTAGAATTTTGTTCGCGTCCGGTTCGTCTGTGATGCGCGAGAGTTGTCCGTCCGGCAAACGCTTCGGCTCGTCTTCGTCGTAGTCCCATGTCAGTTTGAGCAAGCCTTGATCGCGTTCCTTTGTGGAATCCTTGTAAAGCTCTTTGAGACGTTTGCCCAAGTTATAAACGAACCACGTATCGGAGCGGCAATCGTCTGACGGATCAACAGCCTTGTCGTGCCACTGCAACAGGCGTTGTGTGTTGGTAAAGCAGCCGTCTTTTTCGGCGGCGGCGGCGGCGGGGAAAAAGAAGATTTCAGTTTTGATAGTCGAGGGGTCTGGATTTTCCGGCCCCTTGTACCAGAAACACGCGCTTTCGATCTCGAACCAATCGCGCACCACCATCCAATCGAGTTGCTTGAGCGCAGCGCGGTTCAAGCCTGCGTTCGGCGCGCCCGCCGCAGGATTCTGCCCGAAGAGAAACAGGCCTTTGACTTTCCTTTCCGCCATGCGTATGAAAGTCGGAAGCTGCGAATAGTTATCGTCAATCTTCGGTAGCCAATTAAAGCCGTAATCGTTGGACTTCTTCGCCGCGTCGCCGTACCAGGCTTTCAAGAGACTAATCATGAACTTCGGAAAGTTAGACCAGTAGCCGTTCGGGACGTGTTCGTCTTCGAGATAATCTTTCAGCGAAGCATGATTGCGAATCGCGGCGGGCTGCGGCATATAGCCGGGCAGCAAATTGTAGAGCGTAGGGATGTCGGTTGAGCCTTGAATGCTGGCGTGGCCGCGCATCGCCATCACGCCGCCGCCGGGACGCCCTATGTTGCCTAAAAGAAGTTGCAGAATGCCTGCTGCGCGAATCATCTGGACGCCGGTGGTGTGCTGCGTCCAGCCGACGGCGTAAACGATTGCGCCGGTGCGTTCGCGTCCCGAATTATCGCAGATGGTTTCGGCGACTTTCGTGAATTGCTCCGGCGTGCAGCCGCAAATTTGCGCGACCAGTTCCGGCGTATAGCGCGCGTAGTGGCGGCGCAGAATGTTAAGGACGCAACGCGGATTCCGAAGCGTCGTGTCTTGCGGCGGTTGCGGATTTTTGATAAAGCCGAGCCGTTCGCTGTACGATTCGCTTTTGATTTCGGGCGGCGTGTGCGTCTTCGGCGTCTTTGGTTCGCCTTCGTAATTCCATGCCATCTGTCCCGGATCGTAATGCTTCTTTTCTGGATGAAAGCCGTTGAAGAGGCCGCCCAGATCGTCCGCGTCCTCGTAGCCTTCTTCGATGAGCGTCGCCGCGTTGGTGTACGCCATGACGTACTCTTTGAACCAGCGTTCGTTCGTTAAGACGTAGTTAATCAAGCCGCCGAGGAAGGCTATGTCCGTACCCGCGCGAAGCGGCACGTATTGATCGCACATCGCGGAGGTGCGCGTGAAACGCGGATCAATGTGTATGAGCTTCGCGCCGCGCTCTTTCGCTTTCATAGGCCAGCGAAAGCCTACCGGATGCGCTTCCGCCATGTTCGACCCCATGAAGATAATGAAATCGCTATTTTCTAAATCCTGCTGAAATGTGGTGGCCGCGCCGCGACCGAAAGAGACGCCCAGACCGGGCACCGAGGCGCTGTGTCAAATACGCGCCTGATTCTCAATCGCCACGACGCCAAGCCCGCCGCCGAAGAATTTTTTAATCAAATAATTTTCTTCGTTGTCCATCGTCGCGCCGCCGAGCGTCGTGATCGTCGTTAAGTGATTGACGGTTGTGCCGTCCGGCTTCTTCTCGACGAAATCACGCTCGCGCGTTTCTTTGACTTTCTGCGCGACTCGCGCAAGCGCCCAGTCGAGCGGGCGCGTCTCCCAATGATCGGAGAACGGCGCGCGGTAAAGCACTTTTTTCTGGCGATGCGGATTGATGGTCAGTTGAAACGTGCTCGCGCCTTTCGGACACAGCGCGCCTTCGTTGATCGGGCTATCGTAGTTGCCTTCGATGTCAATGATCTTGCCGCCCTTAACGTAAATGAGTTGGCTGCACCCGACGGCGCAGTACGGGCAGACGCTCGTAACGGCGGTGGCATTGCGCGTGCGCGGCCCCTTCTCGATTGAGTTCGGACTAATCGGTTGATGCGCCACCGCGCGTTTTTCCGCCGCATCGTTGTGTCGGTTGCCGTTCTTCTTTAACCAACTCATCCTCGTCAACCTCCCTGATAAGAGCGCAATTTTTATTGATGAACTCACGCGGCGCGAGCATCGTGTAAACACACACGCCGCCGCCGGGTTTCTTTATCTACATTCATCCGAATTATTCGCCGTCGCGTTCATCCTATCGTGCCGCAGATAAAGGTATCGGTACGGAAACGCGCACACCTCGCGCGTTCCTGCCACCCGCCAATTGAAGCTTCACCGTATTTATTAAATGCGGCACAAGCATACATAGTTAATCTGAAGCGCGAATGAGAAAGAGATTAAATTTTTGTCAGAAAGCGCGACAAGTGAAGAGCGGCAGGCGAATCGAAATCAAACAACACAAACGCACTTGCCCGGCATACTTGCAGCTATTGGTGAATACAGTTAGCAACAAGATTTGCCTTTCCCGCCTCCGCCGTCAATGCTTGAACGTGTCGCTGGGGGCGAGCGCATGATAGCCGAAGAGGATGGTCAGGGCGAGAGTTATCAAGGCGAGAACAAAGAGAATTATCAAGATTGTTCGCCAGTGGCGCTTTCCGTTTGAACCAACAGTCCGCGCGGTATCGAACGGGCGCGTTTCGTTCGATGATGCGCGCATCGTTAGTGATGGCGGGCGATGTCGTTTTTCGCTCACAGCAAACGCCGCTTTCTCGCGCCGGTGCGCTCGCTCTATAAATCGTGCGGGCGGTAAACGAGAAGTTACTGAATCGTACATCGCCCGCGCGGGACACTGTTGGCGCGGTTATCAAAGCCGCTTTAACAACGGGCGCACTATACTTGCCATTCATTAAACCCATCTGATGTTTGCATGAAATTTTTTACATTTTGCGAAACGCCCGCTCCGCACAGCCGGAGCCACAAGAAAACAACGCAGCGTAAAAGCAAAGGCGCTTTTATCCGAATAAAGGGAAGTGCCGGTCTTGTTACCATAGTTAGATAAAGCCTCGCCGGGCGGCTTTGATTCCAGCGAAGATGTGTGTACGAACTTGGCGCTGGAATAAATAGACCGTATCGCGCGATTAACAAAGTAGCCACAAAACTTA
>JBPCOJ010000009.1:0-76039 GCA_051000345.1 Pyrinomonadaceae bacterium
GCCATCCGCCGCCCGGATTCAGAATCGCATAGTCAAACTCATGCCCACGCAAAGCCTCGTCCGCTTCGCGTTGGTGTTGAGAACCAACGCCGATAGGAAATTCAAAATCAGTTGGATTAATTGGCACGGAGATATTCAATGCGCCCGCAACGAGCGCAAGGTTTTTTGCGATGACATGTTCGCGCAACGGAACGCGGATTGTTTCTTTGAGGAGAAGGCGGCTGAGTGGCTCGCGTAGCGCCTCGCGTGCAAAGCCGTAAGTGAGGCGCGAGCGAGCGAGTCTTGCAATCACGGCGGATTTGAAAAGCCCCTGAAGATCGAGCGCGGCATCGAAGGATGAGGCGCGTAACCGACGTAACTGCTGACGCGTTGCCAGCAGCGTCTCCCCAGACATCGACACGCGCCTCACTGCCTTCGTGTCCACTTCGATGAGGTGATCCAGCGACGGGTTGTCCCTCAAAATTTCCACTGCCGGACGCTCCGCCACCCATGAAATTTCCGCATTGGGCAACGCGCGCCTGATCGCCGCCAGCGCCGGAAGCGCATGAACGATGTCGCCGATGCTGCTTAATCTAACGATGAGAATACGCATTCAGTTTTCAGTTACCGGTTTTCAGTTCTCAGTTAAAGCACAAGCTGAAAACTGATTACCGAGACCCGATAACTTTTTGGATCATTTCCGTTGACGAGTGGTCTTTTGCATCGCCGACAATGCAGACGCGCCCGCCGTAAGAGCGTACCACATCGCGTTCGGGAACAGTCTCCGCAGTGTAATCCGTGCCTTTGGCGTGAATGTCAGGCCGCAGCGCGCGCAGCAATGCTTCGACGTTTGGCTCGGAAAATATCGTCACGTAATCGACGACGCGTATCGCCGCGACGATCTCTGCGCGCTCTCGTTCGGAAACAAAGGGACGCCCCGCGCCTTTTAGTATACGCACTTGCTCATCCGAATTGATGGCGACAATCAACAATTCGCCGAGAGAGCGCGCGCCCTCAAGGTAACGCACATGCCCGACGTGCAGCACATCAAAGCAGCCGTTCGCCAGCACAATCCGCGCGCCTTGTTTGCGTGCAATCGCAGCGCGCGCAATTAAACGGTTGCGTTCGAGAATGCGCGCCGCAGCGTCCGGCATCAAGTCCCTTTCCATAGTCTTCAGGCTAATCAAGTCGGCGACTGTGCTCACGCTCGCCGGTTCCGAACTTCACAGATTCTTCCTCAACGAAGAACGGATGAGAGAAGTTCCTCGTTCGTAATAGAAGCCGTGCCGCGTTTCATCACGACGAGGCCGCCCGCGTGATTAGCGATGCGCGCGGCGTCTGCGAAGCTTGCGCCGGAAGCAATGGCGAGCGTGTAGGCGGCGATTACAGTGTCGCCCGCGCCCGTCACATCGACGGCTTCGCGCGCGCCGATTGGCTCGATCTGCAAAGGCTCTTTGCCCGCTTCAAAGAGCATCATGCCGTGGCTTCCGCGCGTGATTAAGAGCGCGCCATAATTCAATCGCTCGCGCAGTTGCGCGCCCGCCGTTTCCAATTTCGTTTCGCCGTTCAATTGCGTACCAAGGAGTTGTTCTACTTCGTCTTCGTTCGGCGTGGCGGAAGCGAACCCCTGAAAATGCTGTAACCGAAAGCGCGAATCAAGGATCACGGGAATGTTGCTTTGCGCCGTCGCTTCGCGCACGGTTTCCGCCATCGACTCATCGGCGACGCCGTAGTTGTAGTCGGAGATAATTACAGCGTCGGCTTCGCGCGCGGCTTCGCTTAATTTTTCTCGCAGCGACAGGCATATGTGTTCTTCGATGCGGGATTGATTTTCGTAGTCGATGCGAATTACTTGCTGGCGCGTCGAGTGCATTTGCCCTGCGAGCACGCGAACTTTTGTGGTCGTGTGTGTGCCTTGCGCAATGACGATGTTTTGGCAATCGACATTCGCCGCCTGTAGTTTTTCGAGCAGCGCTTGTCCGGGTTCGTCATCGCCTACGACGCCGACGAGCGTTGCCTGTGCGCCGAGCGCGGCGAGATTAACGGCGCAGTTGGCCGCGCCGCCCGGCGTCGTTTCCGTGCATTCGTGACGGAGTATCAGTACGGGCGCTTCGCGCGAGACGCGGCTGATTTCTCCGTGGAGAAATTGATCCGCGAGAAGATCGCCGACGACGACGATTCTTCTTCGCTCGGCGAAGCGGCGCACGACTTTCGTCAATCGCCCGCGCTGCAACGACCGTGATTTGTCGTCTTCAATTTCCACTTTTTGTATTTTCTTCGCCGACAATTAATCGAACTGCTTCGAGCAAATCGTTGGCGACTAAATCCGGCTCTGTTTTCCAGACGCCGCGTTGATATTCCCATTCGCCAAGCCCGTAGCCGCTCAACACGAACGCTGAACGAACTCCGGCGTTGCGCGCTAACTCCACATCGCTATAACGATCACCTATCATCCAACTACGCTGTAAATCGATTTCAAACTCGGCGGCGGCGCGCATGATGAGTCCGGGCTTCGGCTTGCGGCAATCGCAGTCTAGGCAATAAGGCGCTTCGCCAATTGATGGATGATGAGCGCAATAAAAAATCGCGTCGAGCTGCGCGTTGTCTTCCGCCAATTCCTTTTCCAAACGCGCATGAACGGCTTTGATGACCTCCTCTGTGAAATAGCCGCGCGCGACCCCGGCTTGATTAGTAACAAGGATGGCAAGGTAATCGGATTGATTCAAGAGGCGCACGGCTTCGCTCGCGTAAGGAAAAACGCGGTAGCGCGCAGGGTGATTGACGTAACCTATCTCTTCGGAAATCGTGCCGTCCCGATCCATAAACACGGCAGGGCGTTTCGTTTTGTCGCCTGTCAAACCGTTACCTCCGCACGAGTCGTTTCGAGCATTGCAGCAGAGCGCGCGAAAATTTCTTCGGGCGTAATGGCGGTCATGCAGCGATGGTCAATCGGGCAATCGCGCAACATGCACGGCGCGCACGCGGGCGGGCGACGGATGATCTCCGCCGAATCTGAAAAAGGCCGTGTCGTCGTCGGCATCGTCGGGCCGAAGATAACGAGCGTCGGACGTTCGAGCGCCGCCGCGATGTGTGCGGGGCCTGTGTCATTCGTAACGAGCAAATCGGCGAGACTTAAAACGGCGACGAGTTGCGCGAGCGTCGTGTGTCCCGTCAACATCACAGGCTCATGGCGCATCTGCGCGCCGACTTCATGCGATACGCTTTCTTCATCCGACGCGCCGACGAGCACGACATCGACGCCCGCGTGTTCGATTAATTGATCCGCCAGCATCGCGTAGTTTTTCGTCGGCCACCGTTTCGCGCGGCTATTGGTCGAGCCGGGACACAAGGCAACGAAGGAGCGAATTGCGCGCGCGCCGTGTTGATGCAAAAATGCGCGCGCTTCTGTTTTGCGCTCGTCGGAAACTTTGAGCGCAAAGACGGGCGCGTGGTTCAAGATGTTCGATGCGCCGTAGAGCCGCGTCTCTAATTCATTAACGAGGTTGAGATAGTAAAAGACTTCGTGCTGTTCGACGCGCCACGCGGGTAATTGAACGGGATGCGTCAGCAGCAAACGGCGATTGTCAGTCGCGTAGCCTAAACGATGTGGCACGCGCGCGAGCGTTGCGATGAGCGCGGCCTCGAAAGCATTTTGAAAAAGCAGCGCGAGATCGAACGAACGCTTGCGCCACGCACCGGCTTGCCGCCATGCAGCGCCGAAACCCTGCGTGCCGCGATCATAAATCAAGATGTCGTCAACAAAATCCGCGTCGCTGAAAATCCCTTCCGCCCATGAGCGCGTGGCGAGAGTTATATGAGCGCGTGGCAGCACGCGCCGCAGTTCGCGCAGGGCAGGAATGGTCATCACGGCGTCGCCCACCCAATTCGTGCCGCGCACGACGACGCGCTCGATGCCTTCAGCTTTAAGCTCACGCCCTTTCACAATAAAGTCTTTATTCCTTCTTCGATGGAAATCGTCGGTCGCCAATCGAGTTCGCTCATCGCGCGCGACGTGTCAGAGATGTAGTTGACGGGCGACGGCACGGGTAATCCGGCTGCTTCATCAATGACGGGCGTGCGCGCCGCGAGTCGCCCGATGGTTTCCACAAGCTCGCGCAGAGTCGTTGCACCGAAACGCCCGCCGCCGAGATTATACAATCCGTAGGCGACGGAAGAATCAATAAAGCATTGACAGGCGCGCGCCAAATCCTCTACGTGCAGAATGTCGCGCACAGGCGAGCCATGCAGCGGCAGACGCAACGCTTCGCCGTGCTTAATGGCTTCGACGTAGTTGCCGACAAAACCCGGTTCGTTATTGTCAGAGGAGGGCGCGTACACGTTAGAGAGACGAAGAATGCAGGCGCGCACGCTTCTTTCGCGCGCGTAATAATCGACATAGCGCTCGCCCATCAGCTTTGACCATTCGAGCGCGGATTGATTGATGTAATCCGTCGAGCACGTTTCCGGTACTTCCGAATAATTGTCCGCGTGCGCGCCGTAAACATCTTTTGTCGAAGCGTAAACGAAACATGCGTTCGGTTGCATGTTGCGCAGGACATTCGCGGTGCCTTCGGCATTTGTGCGAAAGCATGTTTCGGCGGCTTGCGGATTTTTATCGAGATGCGCGGCGAGATGTATCACCGCGTCGTAATCGCCGACGCGTGCAAGATCGTGCGGGTTGAGAATGTCCAGATGCGAGCGGCGCGAGAAATCGTCCGCGCCGAAGAAGCGTCGAACGTGTGTACCCAAGTATCCGCTGCCGCCTGTGACGAGAATCTTCAATTTCAAATCTCTTTCTTTAACGTAACGCAAGACTTCCCCCGTCGCCCACGCGAGGCACGCAACCAAACGGTCAGGTGTAAGGACTTGTAGACTTGCGCTTGAATCGTAAGCATATCGCTACAACGCAATTTTATGCTTCAGGCGCAAAGTTTTTGTTGCGGCTTAAGATAAACACCATAAACAGCTTGCCATCTAAATATATCTCAACTCTCCCGCGCCCATGCACTCGCGCACCTTCAGCCGCAACAATTCTCGACTCTGCGACTTCCCGAACATTTTTCAAATACCATCGAATTGTCTGCAAGCGACGATGATTTAGCCTTCGTAAAGATTCACCGCTCCCAAGACGCGCGATAGCAATAATTAACCGCTCATTACCTGCTGTTTGAGCTAACAAATCAAGCTCGGTTTTTGAGTCTTCATTGCTGTCGCCATTAGCAACTCTCGGCTCTGATGCTGCCACACTTTGGGCAAACGAATGGCTGATTACCACGCAGCAAAGCGCAAGAGCGGCAACTGCAATTTTTATGTAAGAGTAACTCGCCATCTTCTTTATTCTAACGATACGTGAAGCCAACTAACTTTAATTCCGCCTCTGCTACTTCGCTCCACGCGCAAGCTCATGCAGGCGCGCGAGGGAATCGGCGCGCCCGATGGCAATCAGCATATCGCCGCCTTCGATAATCGCATCGCCCGTCGGATTAAAAACCGTTTCATTGTTGCGCTTGCGTATGCTGACGATCACCACGTCTAACTCCGAGCGAATCGTCGTAAAGCGCAGCTTGCGCCCGACGAGCGCGGAATCGTGCGCGACTTCAATTTGTTCAAAGTCTAGGTCAAGCTCGTCCGCCGTTATCGAATCGATAAAATCATGCACCGCAGGCTTCATCAGCGCCTGCGCCATGCGGTGGCTGCCGATTATCGTCGGCGCGACAACACGGTTGGCTCCGGCGCGTATCAACTTCGCTTCGGCCTGTTCTTCGACGGCGCGCGCGACGATGTGCAAATCATTATTGAGGTCGCGCGCCGTCAGCACGACATATACATTGTCCGCATCGTCCGGCAGACATGCGACGAGGCCGCGCGCGTGTTCGACTCCGGCATCGCGCAGCGTTTCTTCGAGCGTCGCATCGCGCACAAGCACATTGACGCCGCGCTCGATGAGTGCCGGAACTTTAGCGGCGTCCTGTTCGATGACGACGAAGGCCGCGCCGTTGCGCTCTATGTGGCGAATGACGCGCGAGCCGACGCGCCCTGCGCCGCAGATAATATAATGCTCGCGTAGTTTGCTCATTTCACGAAAGCGGCGGCGCTCGCCGAAGGCCGCAACAAGCTCCGATTGCACGATTGTTTGCACGATGCCGGAGAGCGCATAAGCCACCGTGCCGACTCCGACGATCATAAAGAGGGAAGCGAAAAGCCGCCCGCGCGCGCCGAGCGGATGCACTTCGCCGTAGCCAACCGTCGTGACGGTCATCACCGTCATATACAGACTGTCGCCGAGCGTCCAGCCTTCGATAAAGTGAAAGCCGAGCGTGCCGAGCGTAATGGCGACGACGAGCGCGACGGCGACGTAACGCAGCCGCGAGCCGACTTTGTTTGCAATAGGCGAGGCCGAAGAAGTCAAACTCATTTGTCACCAGCCGCATCGAACCGAACTTGTCACGGTAGCGAAAAGCCTGTGCGCGTGTCAATTAAGTGTTTACAGTTCGCATGTGCAAGGTTTACAGTTTCCTGCGGCGTTGTTCTCGTCGCCTTTGTTTGAAGCCGCGCACGGCGGTTCTACGCGCGCCCGCTCATCTTTTAATTGCTCGTCATACAGTGATCGTTTTTCAGAAGCTATAAAATACCGCATGGCTGTTCGTTATCCACCGGAAAATAATGTGCCTCCCGTCGGCAAGCGCACGAGGCGCCGCCCGCCGCCGCGCATCGTCAAATACGAAGAGCCGGACGAAGGCTTTTTTCGTCGTTGGATGCGCAGTATTTTTCGCCCGTGGGTCGTCATCGCGCTTGTTGTCCTCACGACAATCACCATCGCTGTGTTCGGTTATTACTGGCATGTTTTTTCGGAGCGCATAGATGCGAGATTGCGCGGCGAAGTGTTTACGCGCTCGGCGGGCATCTACGCTGCGCCGAAGCAAATGCGCGTCGGCGAAAATGTTTCCGCAGATGAATTGATCGAGCGCTTGAAACGCGCGGGCTATGTCGAGAAAGCGCAGCAGGCGGACAAGGCGCGCGGGCGTTACAGTTTAAGCGGCGCAATAATTGAAATAGAGCCGAGCGCGGACGCCATTATTGACGGGCAACGCACGTTTCAACGCCTTCGCGTGCAGTTTGCGCGCGGCGGACGAGGCATCGCCGCGATCACGAACATGGACGGCAACACGCGCCTCGATAAAGCCCCGCTCGAGCCGGAGCTAATCAGTTCAGTAACGGGACGCGAGCGCACGAAACGCAAAGTCGTAGGCTTCAACGATCTGCCGCCCGCGCTTGTGAGCGCACTCACCGTTACCGAAGACAGGGATTTTTTCAATCACTACGGGGTTAATCTTCGCGGCATCGCGCGCGCCTTCGTTCGACGCTACGATGCAGACCCGAACTCGCCCATCGCCAGACAAGGCGGATCGAGCATCACGCAGCAACTCGTCAAAAATCTGTTGCTCTCGCCCGAACGAACATGGAGCCGCAAAGTCGCGGAAGCTTATATGTCCTTGATTTTGGAGACGCGGCTTTCCAAGAAAGAGATTCTCGCGCTCTACGCCAACGAAGTTTATTTAGGACAGCAAGCGGGCTTTTCCATTAACGGCTTCGGCGAAGCGGCGGACGCCTACTTCGATAAGGACATAACGAAAATCACTTTGCCCGAAGCGGCTTTTCTCGCGGGCATTATTCGCAGCCCGAACCGCTACAATCCGTACCGCGACCTAGACACCGCGACGGCGCGCCGCAATCAAGTGCTGGTTTCCATGTCGGAGACGGGCGCAATCACGCCGCTCGAAGCAGCACAGGCGCAAGCGACGCCTTTGACGGTTGCGATTGTGAAGGGGCGCATCGACGCATCCGACGCGCCTTACTTCGCCGACTATGTGCAGACGCAGCTTGCGGACATCGTCGCAGGTCAGGGCGCAGCCGATCACTTGCGCATCTACACGACGGTTGATATGGATTTGCAGCGCGCGGCTTACACGGCATTGACGAAGCAACTCGCCGCCCTCGATAAAATTTATCAAAAGAAAATTGCTCCCGGTACATTGCAAGCGGCTCTCGTGGCGATGGACGCGCACACGGGCGAAATCGTCGCCATGGTCGGCGGGCGCGATTATTCAAAGAGCCAGCTCAATCGCGCCGTCGATGCCATGCGTCAACCCGGCTCCGTTTTCAAGCCCTTCGTTTACGCGACGGCGCTCAACACGGCTTACGAATCTGCGGCACGCACTATCACGCCCGCGACTATTTATCAGGACGCGCCGAAGACTTTTAATTTCGGCAATCAAGAATACTCGCCCGGCAACTTCGGCGACGTGTATTCAAACGGCCCCGTTACTCTGCGCGATGCGCTCGTTCACAGCTTGAACGTCGTGACCGTCGATGTCGCGCAGGAAGTGACCATCGGGCGCGTGATGAATCTGGCGGCGAAAGCCGGATTGCCGAAACCGAAGGACACATATTTATCGAGAGCGCTCGGCACAAGCGAGGCGACGCCGCTCGAAGTCGCCTCGGCTTACACTTCGTTCGCAGCAAACGGCACGCGCGCCACGCCCATCGCCATCAACCGCGTCGCCACCGGCAGCGGGCAAACCGTCGTTGCTCCAACCGCGCAGCACAATCAAGTGATGCAGCCTGATGTCGCTTACGTGATGACTTCGATTCTGAAAGATGTCGTTAATCGTGGCACGGCGGCGAAGGTGCGCGCGCGCGGCTTCAAAGCGAACGTCGCGGGCAAGACTGGAACATCGCGCGACGGATGGTTCGCGGGCTACACGCCGAATCTCGTCTGCGTCGTTTACGTGGGTTTCGATGACGGCTCGCAACTAGGCTTGACCGGAGCGGATTCGGCCTTGCCCATCTGGGCTGATTTTATGACGGCGGCGCTCAATGCTCACCCGGAATGGGGCGGCGATTGGCAATTGCCCGCAAGCATTCAACAGGCCGTCATAGACACGCGTACAGGCCAACTCGCTTCCGCCGATAATCCCAATAAGCGCACGGAACTTTTTATTAACAGCACCGCGCCGACTGTCGCCACCACCGCGCCCGAAGACGAGACGCAGGCCGCTGCGCCGGAAGATTCTGCGCCGCCTGCTAAAGACGACAGCGGTAACTACGACTACGAACCCGCGCCGTTGTTGCCGCAGGATGCGCCACCACCACCACCGCCATCTTCATCGTCAACCCGCAGCCGTCATGCGCCGCGCCTCGAAGGTCACGGCGTCACGCAGGCCGACGGCTCGACGCGTCTCGAAGGCACAATCACGCTCGACATAGACCCGACAACAGGCCTCATCGCCGTGCCGTCATGCCCCGTCATACGCTCTAAAACCTTTGTCATCGGCACAGAGCCGCGCCAATATTGCAGCCCGCAATATCACACAGGCAGAAATGTTTCTACGCCGACGCGCCCGCGACTTGTTTCACCGTGATTTGAAAAGCGATTAATGGATCAAGTGGTTTGCGAGTGAAGCGCTGCATGTAATGTTTCTATCGCAAGCGCCGCCGCGTGTCGCTTGCGCGCGGGCAGGCCGCCGATTGCTTCAATTAATTTCTGGCGCGAAATCTGCGCCGCATCTTCCACCATCATGCCTTCGATCATTTCGGCGAGCACGGAGCCGCAGGCGAGCGTCGGCGGGCAACCGTAGGCGAGAAAGCGCGCCGCTTCGATACGCCCGTCCCTAATTCGTAAAGCGAGTTGCAATTGGTCGCCGCAGATCGGGTTCAACTGCTCCGCGAAGGCGTTGGCATCGTCAAGGGTTCCGGCAGAGCGCGGATTGGCGAGATGATCTTTGAAAATTTCCGAGTAAGGCAAGTTTATTTGCAGCGGCGCGCCGTGAAAAAGTGTTTGCCGCGTTCACGCGCGAGATTTAGACAGGTTCGGC
Organism: Pyrinomonadaceae bacterium; assembly: GCA_051000345.1. GTDB lineage: Bacteria > Acidobacteriota > Blastocatellia > Pyrinomonadales > Pyrinomonadaceae > JBHENC01. The sequence goes on from JBPCOJ010000009.1 coordinate 9,855, forward strand.
GACGGCGGTTTAGTTTACGGCGGCGATTTCGTTTATCGCGCAAACTTTTTCGAGGAGTGCTTTTTGGTAAAGCGGCGAGAGGCGGCGCAAATTATCGACGGCGCGCGGCAAAATCTCCAGCACGTAATCAATATCTTCGTCGCTCGTGTCTTTTCCGAGACTGAAACGAATCGAGCCGCGCGCGAGTTCGTCGTTGCGTCCGAGTGCGCGGATAACGGGCGACGGTTCGAGCGAGCCGGAAGAGCAGGCCGAGCCTGTCGAGACGGCAACGCCCTGCAAGTCCAGATTGATTAACAAGCCTTCGCCTTCGATAAAGCGAAAGGAAATGTTGGAGAGATGCGGCAAACGCTTTGCGCGGTCTCCGTTAAAAACAATATCCGAGACGCGCTCTGCGATGGACGCTTCAAATTGGTCGCGCAGGCGGCGCATGTGTTCGATGCGCGAGTTTAATTCTTCGCGCGCCAGCCGCGCCGCCGTTCCGAAGGCGACGATTGAGTGAACGGATTCAGTTCCTGCGCGACGCTCTCGTTCCTGATGACCGCCAAGCGTTTGCGCCGCAAAGCGCACGCCGCGCCGTGCGTACAATGCGCCGACGCCTTTCGGTGCATACAGCTTGTGCGCCGACAGAGACAACAAATCGCAGCCGAGCGTTTCGACATCGACGGGCATTCGCCCTGCGGCCTGCACAGCGTCCGTGTGAAACCATAAATGGCGCTGCCCGCGCGCGCGCATCTCGCGGACAAGCTGCCCGATTTCTTGAACGGGTTGGATCGTTCCGATTTCGTTGTTGGCAAGCATAATCGTGATGAGCGCTGTGTCTTCTCGAAGCGCCGCGCGGACATCATCGATGCGCACAGTGCCATCATCGTAAACAGGCAGGCGCGTTATCTCCCAGCCTTTTTTCTCCAGCGCATCGCAGACGCCGCGCACCGCCGAATGCTCTATCTGCGATGTGATGATGTGGCGATTCGTAGAGCTTTCAGAGGCTTCGGCAATGCCGCGTATGGCGAGGTTGTTGGCTTCCGTGCCGCCGGAAAGAAAAATGATTTCGTTCGGGCGCGCATTGATGAGCGCGGCGACTTCGCGGCGCGCCATGTCAACGGCGGCGCGCGCTTCCTGTCCGAAAAAATGCACGCTCGAAGCGTTGCCGTATTTTTCGATGAGGAACGGCAGCATCGCTTCGACCACGCGGCGGTCAACCGGCGTTGTCGCGCTGTTATCGAGATAAACTCTGCGAAGCTGCGTCATACTTGTAGGATGCCTTTGAAGCGTTGCGGCGTTGACTCTATAGCGGGCGCGGCGAAGAATCAAGCCAACGATATTGTTGCCCTTCGTCATCAGATGATAACATTTATGCCCGCGAACGATTGCCGCGCTTTGAATCTGCGAAACCTTGCAAACACGATTGACGCGGCTTGCTTGAAGCATTGGAGGAAACGATGAACGCTAACTTGAAAACACTCTGCGCGCTCGTGCTCGCTTTTGCCTGTGCGACGCTGCCAACGACGATTACCGCGACAACGAAGGCCGACGCACCGAATGTCATGCAGACAAGCGCGACGGCAAACGCTTTGCAGCGCGGCTATCGCACGGGTTATTCAGACGGCTACATGAGCGGCTATCGGGATGTCGCGGACGGGGCGACAAAGGATTTTCGCAACAAGGAAGATTACGCGCGCGCCAACCGCGCCTACGATACGGCGTATGGCACGGCGGACGATTATCGCAGCGGCTATCGTCAGGGGTTCGAGATCGGTTACGCGGCGGGCTACGACCATCACACATTCGATTCGACTGTTCCCAATACTCTTTCGCGCAACAGCAACAGCAGTAGCAACGGTAATATTTCCACAAACGAAACAATTGGAACTTCGACTGCTAGCGACATCGGCAATGCTTCAACGCAAACACGCGTCGAAGCCATCACCATTCCAGAAAGTACAGTGTTGCGCGTCGAACTTTTGAATAATCTTTCGACGGAAGCGAGTCAGCGCGGCGATACGTTCGAGGCGCGTGTCATCGAGCCGCAGCAGTTTCAAAACGCCACTGTCAGCGGGCATATCTCCCGCGTCAAGCGCCCCGGCAAACTGCGCGGCAACGCAGAACTTCAATTATCCTTCGATGAACTTCGCTTTCCTGATAATCGCAGAGCGCGCTTCGATGCGCAGTTAATCGAAGTCGTTCAGGCGGCGGGCAACGGCGTCGGCAAAGTGGATACGGAAGGCGGCGTGCAAGGGAAAAATTCGCGCAAGGATGACGCGACTAAAATCGGCGCGGGCGCGGGCGTCGGCGCAATCATCGGCGCGATTGCGGGCGGCGTGGGCGGCGCGGCCATCGGCGCAGTAATCGGCGGCGCAGTCGGCACGGGCGGCGTGCTCGCTTCACGCGGCAAAGATATTTATCTGCCGCGCGGACAGCAGCTACGCATTCGCACTTCTACACCAGTTAGCACAGAGTAAAGCAAAGCGTTGAAACCCACGCCGATCATTACGCTGCTCACCGATTTCGGAACAACGGATTATTTCGTCGGCGCGATGAAGGGCGCGATTCTCTTCGTCAACCAAAGCGCGATTATCGTAGACATCACGCATGAGATTCCGCCGCACGACATACAGGCAGGAGCCTTCACGCTTGCCGCTGCATACAAAACTTTTCCGGCAGGCACGATTCACGTCGCGGTTGTCGATCCGGGCGTCGGCTCGACGCGTCGCCCGCTGCTCATCCAAGCGGGCGAACATTTTTTCGTCGGCCCTGACAACGGCTTGTTCGGCTTCGTTTATGAACGCGAAGCGGCAACGAGCGTGCGCGTCTTTCACCTTAACCGCAAGCAGTATTTTCGTAGCGATGTAAGCGATACCTTTCATGGCCGCGATGTCTTCGCGCCGATTGCGGGCGCGCTGGCGAACGGCATCGTACCGGCAGAGTTAGGCGACGAAATCACAGACTACGTCCGTCAAGATTCGATTGCGCCGCACGCGCCCGGCGACGAAAGCATCGAAGCGTCCGTGATTCACATAGACCGCTTCGGCAACTGCGTGACGAATCTGACGCGCCGCGAATTGACCGATGACAAAATCAATGGCGGCGTCCGGCTCATCATTAACAACCAAACCGTCACTTCAATTCGCCGCTTCTTCGCCGAAGAAACAGACACGGGCGGCAAATTGTTTGCGGTCTGGGGCAGCGCAGGTTTTCTTGAGATCGTTGCTTTTTGCGATTCTGCCGCGCGCCTTCTAGACATCCGGCGCGGTCAACGAGTCATCGTTCAATCGGCAAACACGGCAGCGCTCAAACAATCCCTTGAGCAATAAAAGTGCCTTTGTTTGACACCTTTTGCGCGGCGGTGCTATCTTCGTTTCATTCCAGAAAAAAGGACACGCACATCATGGACAAAGGGACTGATGCCGCTTCAACATCTGCGCCGAATGCTGCCGCGAAAGGCACTGCGAGCGCCGCAGGGCTTCGCGGAGTCGCCGCCGCGACAACCGCCATCGGCGACGTTGACGGCGAGCGCGGCATACTGATTTACGAAGGCATCGATATACACGACCTCGCACAGCATTCCACGTTCGAGGAAGTCGTATATCTGCTCTGGCATGGACACTTGCCGAAGCAAGCGGAACTCGACGAACTGAAAAAGGCGATTGCCGAAAATCAGGAACTCCCGCCGGAACTCATCTCTTTGATGAAGTCTTTTCCGCGCGATGCGGACTCGATGGATGTGCTGCGCACGGCTGTTTCCGCCCTCGATTTCTACGACAAAACAGGGCGCGGTACGTCGCGTGAATCAGCGCTGCGCACGGCGACGAAATTGACCGCGCAACTGCCCGTCATCGTCGCCGCTAACGCGCGCCTACGTGATGGCCTTGACCCGATTGCGCCGAAGCCCGAACTGAGCATTGCGAGCAATTTTCTTTACATGATGAAGGGCGAAATGCCTTCCGCCGAAGACGCGCATATCTTCGATGTCGCGCTCGTGCTGCACGCAGACCACGAACTAAACGCTTCGACCTTTACCGCGCGCGTCGTCGCCGCCACACTCGCGGATATGTACGGCGCTGTCACGGCAGCCATCGCCGCTTTGTCCGGCCCCTTGCACGGCGGCGCGAACACCAACGTAATGAAAACGCTGATCGAGATCGGAAGTCCCGACAACGTCGAGCCGTACATCAAAGCAGCGCTCGAAGCGAAAAAGAAAATCATGGGCTTCGGCCACGCCGTTTATAAAACAGAAGACCCGCGCGCAACGCACCTACGCCGCTTCTCGAAGGAACTCGGCGAGCGGCAGGGCGATACGAAGTGGTATGAAATGTCCCGCAAGGTAGAAGAAGTCGTGATGCGCGAAAAAGGCTTGTATCCGAACGTGGATTTTTATTCGGCCTCGACCTATTACATGATGGGCATTCCGCTGGAACTCTTCACGCCGATCTTCGCCGTCAGCCGCATCAGCGGTTGGACAGGCCATATCCTCGAACAATACGCCAACAATCGCATCATACGCCCGCGCGCCGAATACGTCGGTTTGCGCGATGCGCCATACGTGCCGATGGATCAGCGATAGTTCAGACATCAAATAAATTTACAATATGGCTAAAAGCAAAGCCTCATCAATCGGATGTTTATTTTTCTTGCTCTGCTTTGCGGCAAGCGTCATCCTGTTTCGGCAAAGCAATCCCCTGTTTCATTCGCTCGCTACAATTCTGTTCATTATCTTCTTAATCGGTGTTTTGATTTTCGGCATCATCGGAATGATTCCTAAGAAATGCGAGGTGTGTGGGAATCAAATAAAACGTCAATCTTATGGCTGGACAATTGGCAACGAGCAAAAGAGAGTCTGCCCCCATTGCAATCGCACTCTGGAAAGAAAACAAAGCCAGAAGGCTACACGTCAATTTAAGTAGAGTTATATTACTATGAAAGATTCGGTAGTGGGTCAGTTTGAAAATATGCCTCAATGTTTGCTGACACCGAGGATTGAAACTGACCCACTACTAAAGATTCACAATCATTTTCAACGCTTATCCTGTTTTTGATTTGTACGTTTACCATAAACGCTCAAACATCGAGCGCACCACAATCGCATGACCGCGCTATTGTGTATGTCTATGAACTCTCGCACAAAAAGATGATTGGTCGCGTTGCGCCCGCCATGTTTTGTGATGACAAAGAATTTGCTCGACTCGACGGAGCAAGATATGTTGTATTGAATTTGTCGCCGGGTACGCACACTTTCAGATCGAAAGACAAATCAAAAGGCGGTGTTGAGATTGAGCTTAAAGCGAGCGAAACTTATTACATGCGCGTTGATTTAGATTCGGATGGTTACTTTCTAAAGTATGCGCGCATGGTGCTTGTTCCAACAGAAGAAGCCGTTTATTCAATTAAACAACTCAAACCTATTAACGCTAAAGATGTTACTAATAAAAGTATCGTTGATATGACACATATTGAAGGCAAGTAAACCTATAATAATCTGTCGCACATACTCTTGATGCAGCCTATATAGAACCTAACAGCCAATCATGCTGATTTAATCGTTAGTATTGCGTCTGTGGCTTGCGGGTTTTCGCGGCTCGTCAATTCTTTTAATTCTTCGGTAGCCGAAACGAAACGCGTGCGCCAGATGAAGATTGTGGAGAGAAGTAGCGCGAGCGTGCAGGCCGCGCCGCCCTCTATGCCGTATGCGCCGCCCGTTATCCAATCCGGCCCCATGTCCGTCGCGCGCAGAAGCGGCGCGGGCGTTATTCTGTCAATGCCGCTGACGGGCAAGCCTAAGATTGCGCCCATCATCCAATTCCAAGACCAGTGAACGCCGAGCGGAAACCACAAGCTTCTGGTGCGCGTGTAAGCGACGGCGAGCCACACGCCCGCAAGAGTCGTATTGATGAACGTAAAGCCGGGGACGACGTTCGGGTTGTTTAGATGAATGCCCGCAAAGAACACGGAAGAAGGCAGCAGCGCCAACCACACAGGCCATGAGCGAAGCACTGTCTGCAATGGATAACCGCGAAACACGGATTCTTCTCCGGCGGCTGACACTATGAAAATGCCGCCGGAGACAAGCAAGGTTTTCAAGACCGCCGCGCTTATTCCCGCGAGCGCCCATTGAAAACGAAAGCCGCCGCACGCCCCCGCGATGAGCGTCGCCAGAAGCAATGACGCCGCGCCTGTGAGAGAGCCTACAAGCAAATCGCGCAGCCAGCCTCTGTGTCGCGTCCAGCCGAGCGCACGCGCGGGCAATCCCTCAAGCAGCGCACCGCACAGCCACCCGCACACGCACGCCGCCGTAATCAGTTCGAGGGCCTGCACCGCATATCCCCAATTGCTTTCCAGAAACGAAATTCCGCGCTCGCCGAAAGCCACGCGCAAAAAGAAGACTAAGCCTCTTTCAATAATTTGCGTGGTAATTAGAAAGAGAACTGTGAAGATGATTAAACGCCAGCCGCTGCGCAGACGATTGGCGCGATTGAAAAGGAGTTGTACAGGTTGCATCGAATTCGAGCGAAAACCGTCAATTGTAAAATCCTTCGCATTGTAACCGAAGCTGACAGCCGTAGGCACTTTTGCGGACAAGCCTTGGAAGCAACGCGCCGCCAAACTTCCCGTCTATTCCTTATGCTAAACTGAACGCTGAATTGGCGGGCGAATTTATGAACGAACGATCATCTGTGGACGCAAACGAAAAAGCCAGCGCTGACAAGCCGCGCAAGCGAATCGCGCCGTGGCTGCTCGGCGGGTTGGTGCTTGCGCTACTGACGGTGCTCGTCGCGGCGCAGGCATTTCAAGTATGGACGGTAGTGACGCCAGACACTGCTTCCGATGCGTTGCTGCTTTACGCGCTGTCATCGTTGATCTTCGTCGCCTTTATGGTCTTCGCGTTTATCCTCGTGCGCATTCTGCTGAAGCTGCGCCAAGAGCGGCGCGAGAGGCGTCCCGGCTCGAAAATCAAAACACGCCTGATCGTTTATTTCATCGCTTTGAGTTTACTTCCGATCACGGCGATGGCAGTGTTCTCGTTTCTTTTTATCAACCGCTCGCTGGAGAAGTGGTTCAATCGTTTGCCGGAAAACGTCGTGCGGGAAACAGTCGAAGTGCAGCGCCGGACTGTTTTGACTCATGCGCAGAATTTACGCGCGACTGCTTCCATGCTTGCCACAGCGCTCGGCGAAAATTTCAATCCGCGCGAAGAAAAAGCGTTGCTCGACAAACTCTTGGCAAGCGGTCATCTGTCGGCTATCGAAATCGTTTCGACGCGCGGCGAATCGCAGGCGATAAGCGAGCAGCCGGGCATTTCTCCGTCGGCGCGCAACGAATTGAATCAAACGCTCGAAGCCGCACGCAACGCAAACAGCGAAACGAATGCCAATCTTTATGACGATAAAGGTTTCGATGCCGTCGCCGTGCCGCTCGGCAGCGAGAGGAAATTGATTCTGGCGCGCGCCGGAAGCAGCAATACAAGTCTGGATGATGCCATTACAGGCACGCACAGCGAGTACAACAAGTTGGTCGCGCGCCAGCACAGAGTACGCCAACTCGGTTTGTCCACGCTCGGACTCTTTACGCTGCTGCAACTATTCGCCGTCACATGGATTGCGATTCATTTAGCGCGCGGCATAGCGACGCCGATCAAGGCGCTCGCCGAAGCCGCGGACGAAGTTGCGCGCGGCAATCTCGCGCATCGCGTCAATACAATTGCCGAAGACGAACTCGCTCTGCTTGCCGATTCCTTCAACGCGATGACGGCGCAGTTAGCTGAAAATCGCCAACGCATCGAAGCGGGCGCGGGCGAATTGCGTGACAAGAATATGGCGCTCGAAGAACGGCGCGACTACATCGAAATCGTGCTCGAATCTTTGTCAACCGGCGTTATCTCGCTTGACGAAAACGACCTCGTGACGACGATCAATCCGGCTGCCGCAGGAATGCTGCAAGTGCCGGAAGCCGCGCGCGCAAACTTTACGCTCGCGCAAATCACTTGCGCCGAAGATCACGCCGTGCTTGACCGACTGCTGCGCCGCGCACGCCGCGCGGGGCGCGCTTCGGAACAAACTGAACTAGGCCGCAACGCTTCGCAGGAAAGCGCCGTGATTCCCGTCGCGCTGACGGCTTCGGCGCTCCCTGCGCGCTCCGGCAAAAAGGGCAGCGGCGTCGTGCTCGTGATGGAAGACTTGACGGAACTTTTATCGGCGCAAAGAGCCGCCGCATGGAGCGAAGTCGCGCGCCGCATGGCGCATGAAATCAAAAATCCTTTAACGCCCATTCAACTTTCAGCCGAACGCATCGCGAAAAGTTTTGCGACGAGTTGTTACAAGACAACCGGCGTCGCGCCGAACGGCAACGGCGGCGGCTTGCCACTAAACGCAACGAGCGCTGAAGCGGCAAGCGTTGATGCCGTTTCGCGCGCACGCATGGCGAAAATCGTCGATGAATGTACTTCAACGATCACGCGCGAGGTCGCCGGTCTCAAAGCGATGGTTGACGAATTTTCCAGATTCGCGCGCCTGCCGCACGCGCGCCTCGAGGCATCGGATTTGAATGAAGTCGTCCGGCAGGCCGCCACGCTTTACGAAGGCCGTTTGGAAAACATTCGCATGGACGTGCGTCTGGCGCGGCAGCTTCCGCCCGCGATGCTCGATGTCGAACAACTGCGCCGCGTCTTTGTAAACTTGATTGATAATGCTCTGGAATCGCTCGGCGAAGTCGAAGGAGAACACCGCATCACAATTGCGACGGCGCACGATCCTGCACGCGGCCTGCTGCTCGCCGAAGTCGCGGACACAGGCCACGGGATTCCCCGCGCCGCCTTCGCCAAATTATTTCAGCCCTACTTTTCCACGCGCGAACGCGGCACAGGACTCGGCCTCGCCATCATTCAACGCATCATCAAAGATCACGGCGGACACATTCGCGCCGAAGCCAATCGCCCGCGCGGAGCCAAGTTTATGATCGAACTACCGGCAACAAATGGGTAAAGAAGTCAGAAGTCAGAAGTCAGAAGCCGGAACAAAGAAAAGCACAAAAGCAATGTGTGATGCGCGACTTGCCTTGCGGCGTATTTTTATTCTGTCTCCTGACTCCTGAATACTGTGCATTGAGATGTCCGATTCAATTCTCATAGTCGATGATGAGCGCGGGATACGCGAGACGTTGAGCGCCGTGTTGCAGGACGAAGGTTTTGCGACGGAAGCGGTGGCGAGCGGCGAAGAATGCTTGAAGGCCGTCGAGCGGCGCGCTTACGGCTGCGTGTTGCTGGACGTGTGGCTGCCGGGAATTGACGGGCTGGAAACCTTAGAGCGTCTGCGCGCGAACGGCGCGGATACGTCTGTCGTGATGATTTCCGGGCATGGCAATATCGAAACGGCTGTGCGGGCGACGAAGTTGGGCGCGTTCGATTTTATCGAGAAACCTTTGTCCATCGAAAAGACCGTGCTAACGATTCGCAATGCGCTACGGCAGCGCGAGCTTGAACGTGTCAACGCAGAGCTTTCCGCCGAACTCTCGGAAGAAAGCGCGATGGTCGGCGAATCCACGCCGATGCGCGCTCTAAGAAAACAGATCGGCATCGTTGCGCCGACGGACGGGCGCGTGCTCATTTACGGCGAAAGCGGCACGGGCAAGGAACTCGTCGCGCGCGCCATCCACGCGCAATCGAGACGCGCTGGCGCGGTTTTTGTGGAAGTCAATTCGGCGGCGATTCCCGAAGAATTAATCGAGTCGGAATTGTTCGGACACGTCAAGGGAGCCTTCACGGGCGCAACCACAGCCAAGCGCGGCAAGTTCGAGTTGGCAGACAATGCGACGCTGTTTCTCGACGAGATCGGCGACATGAGCCGGAGCGTTCAGGCGAAGGTTTTGCGCGTGCTCGAAGAAGGGCGTTTCGAGCCGGTTGGCGGGCATTCGTCCTTGAGCGTCGATGTGCGGATTATCGCCGCCACTAACAAGCGACTCGAAGTCGAATTGGAAGCGGGCAACTTTCGCGCGGATTTGTTTTACCGCCTCAACGTGATTCCGTTTGAACTTCCGCCCTTGCGCGAGCGTATCGAAGATGTGCCGCTGCTCGTCGAACACTTCAATGCGAAATTTTCCAATGCTTACGGCAGAAAATTGAAACGCTTCGAGCCGGAAGCAATTGAGGCGCTGCAAAATTACTCATGGCCGGGCAACGTGCGCGAACTGCGCAACACAATCGAGCGCGTCGTCATCATGCACCCGCGCACGAAAGTTGCGACGAGCGATTTGCCCGCATTCGGCAGCGACGAGCCGCCCGCCGCGTCGTTCAAATTCCCGTCCTTCAAAGAAGCGACTGACGCATATCACAGAGAGTTTATTCAAAAGAAACTCGCGGAGGCCGACGGCAACGTGACGCGCGCGGCGGAATCAATGGGCGTTGACCGCAGCCATTTATATCGGCGTATGCGCGCGCTCGGAATCAACGTGCGCTAACACGTCCGCTTAACATCTTGCGGCGTGTTCCGGGCATCAAAGTTCCTGTGCGTTTGATTCATAAACGCGCGGCACGGATGTTGCTCTTTTTGTTTGACAAGGCCGCGCGAATGGCTTATCTGTTAAGATTGCCGTGATTGAAGAAGCGGCATGTACGGCGCGCTCGCTTTCAATGCGCGAATTGATTTGAGGTAAAGATGGATTACACAACCAAAGAACTTTTGAAACGCTACGCCAAGCTTGCATTAGGGCAGCCGTTTGCGCCCGTGCTGCTCAACATTTTGGTGACGAGCGTATGCGATATGCGTTGCACGCACTGCTTTTTCACCGAAGAATTGGATGATCGTCCGCGCAAGAAATTGCAGATGAAGACAGAGGAAATTCAAAAGATTTCCGAAACACTCGGCGGCAATCTCGGCGTGCTTATACTCGCGGGCGGCGAGCCGTTCACGCGAAAGGACTTACCGGAAATCGTCCGCGCCTTTTACGAAAACAACAAACTAGAATCCGTTTACCTGATGTCGAACGGGCAGATTCAAAAGCGCATCATTCCCGATGTGACACGCATTCTCGAAGAGTGTCCGAATCTGAACGTCGCTGTCGCGCTCGGCATCGACGGCCTCAAAGACCAGCACGAAAAGATTCGCCGCAAACCCGGTTCGTGGGATATGGCGATTGACACTGCGCGCCAGCTTCAACAAATCAAGAAGGAATACAAGCGGCTCGACATTCAAACTTGCACATGCTTTATGAACTCGAATCAGGACACGATTTTCGAGTGGTACGATTTTCTGAAGTACGATCTGAAGCCCGACAAAGTCAATTTCAATTACATTCGTCCGCCGTCAGCCAATCCTATCGAACTGGATATTGACCATTCGCGTTACACCCAACTCGCAACGATGATCGACGAAGATTCGCGCCACGCCGCAATTAAGAATAACTACGGCGGCGACGCAGGCTTCTTCAAGGCCGCGATTGACATTTACATGCACGGCTTAATCGACAAAGCGCAGAAGGAACAGAAAGCGCAGATGACTTGCTACGCGGGCACGGCGGGCGGCGTCATCTACGACGAAGGCACTGTTTCATCCTGCGAGAATCTCGAACCGATTGCCAACTTGCGCGACTACGATTGGAATTTCCAGAAACTCTGGCTCTCGCCCGCAATGCAAGCGCGCCGCGAGAAAGCGCAAAACGGCTGCTTCTGCACACACGAATCGAACAGCTACTATCCGTCGTTGCCGTTCAATCCGAAGCACTTGATTCAAATCAAGAAGCTCGAACGCGAAATGAAAAAAGCGCGCAAACAGATTGACCGCCAGCAACCCGAAGCCGACGGCGTAATTGTGAAGGCGTAAGAAGTAGATGCTGGATGTCAGGTGTTGGATATTAGTAACCGACTTTTCACCAGCATCTAACATCTAGTATCCGACATCTGCCATTATGTTTCGTTCACGCGTTCCGAAAATTCTGATTATCTCGTCCGACACGGGCGGCGGTCATCGCTCTGCGGCGGCGGCGATTGGCGCGGGCGTGCAGAAGTTTTTTCAAGGGCGTTCGTATGCCGTGCGCGTCGTGAAGGCAATTGAGGAATCTCACTCGCTGACGGAAAAGGGCGTGCGGCTTTATAATTGGCTACTTCAAAATAAACAGCACTGGATGAAGTATCTATTCTGGGCGATGAATCGCTTTCGCCCGGAGACGAGAAATTTCTTTTTGTCGCGTGCTATCGGTTACTTCCGCGATCTATTCGAGCGCTGGTGTCCGCACGTCGTCGTCAGCGTGCATCCTTTAACGCAGCACATTCTCGCCCGTGTCCTCAAAGAATTAAAACTCGCCGACACGATTCCGCTCGTCACAGTCGTGACAGACCCTTGCTATGGATTCTGGAAGGGCTGGGCGTGCGACGACGTGCGGCTGTATCTCGTCGCCAGCGATGAAGCGCGCCAGCAGTTGATTGATTACGGAGTCGCGCCGGAACGGATCAAGGTTTCGGGAATGCCCGTGCATCCGAAGTTTGAATTTCCGGGCGAGCAAGCGGCGCAAGCGGCGCGCACTGCGCTCGGACTCGATCCCGAAAAATTCACGGTCTTCGTCAACGCGGGTTGGGCGGGCGGCGGCAACATTCCGGGTATCTTCCGCGAACTCGTGCGCGGCGAATTGAATGTGCAGGCGATTTTTCTCGCCGGACGCAACGAAGAATTGCGCGCCGAAGCCGAATCGCTCGCTTTGACCGCGAAGTTCCCGATCAAAGTCATAGGCTATTCGGATCACGTCGAAAATTTAATGGGCGCGGCGAATGTGATGATTTCTAAACTCGGCGGCTTGACGACGTTTGAAGCGTTAGCGTGTCGCCTGCCGATTATCGCCGACGCGACAACCGCGCCGATGCCGCAGGAAGCGGGTGCTGCACAGATGTTGGAGAAACGCGGCGCGGGAATCTTGCTGCAAAAGGCGACGGACATCGTGCCTGTGATACGCCGCATGGTCGAGGATACAAAGCATTACGCGGCGATGCGTGCGGCCACCATCGGACTGGCGCGGCCTAATTCGACGCGCCGGATCGTTGAAGAAATCACCGCGCTGATTCCCGCGCCCGTGATGGCGCTCGAAGAACCCGTGCTTGTCGAAGCGCGCCGCGCTTGATTAGTTGCCCTTAATTAATTGCCTTGAATTGACGGGCGCGTGCGATTCGCGTTTTAATCAGTCCAGACAACGAAGAAAAGATTTTCTAGCCTGCCCGCTTCGGTCATGTCGAAGCGGGCTTTTTTGGAGACAAAAACTTAAGTGAGCCTTTTGCTTGAAGGAAAACGCGCCTTTATCACGGGCGGAACGCGCGGCATCGGCGCGGCGCTCTGCGAAGTCTTTGCGCGTGAAGGCGCGGACGTGGCTTTCAATTACAATTCGCGCGACGATCTGGCCGAAACCGTCGTTGAAAAAATCAAAGCCCACGGGCGGCGCGCGCTCTCCTACAAAATCTCCGTCACGGATCGCGTCGGCTTGAAAAAAATGACGCGCGAATTGGTCGGAGAGTGGAGCGGCGTGGATATACTCGTCAACAACGCCGCCATCAATCGCGGCGATAACTTTGCCACGACGACTGACCGCGCGTGGGATGAAGTCATCAACACCAACGTCAACGGCCTCTTCGCCGTCACCAAACCGATTTACAGGCAGATGATGCGCCAGCGCAAGGGAGCGATTCTCAACATCACTTCCATCGGCGCAATCCGCGCGTTGCCGACGGCAGTCCACTACGCGACATCGAAGGCCGCCGTCATCGGCTTTACCAAGTGCCTTTCGCGCGAAGCGATTAACTTCGGCGTCAGCGTCAACGCCATCGCCGCTGGTATCTTCGACACAGACCTCGCGCACACCCTGCCCGAAAGACTTTTACAGATGCACGAATTCTGGGTCGCGCGTGGGCGATTGGGACGCCCCGAAGAACTCGCCGAATACGCCGCTTTTATGGTCAGCGACCGCAACAGCTTTATGAACGGCGAAGTCGTCATCGTGGACGGTGGCGCGGTGACATAGCTATAATTTGATGCCTTATACATTGATTTGCGGCGCGGCTCGATGATGATAAGCGGAGGCTGAAGATGATATTCAACGTGACGATTGATCGTGATGAAGACGGAGTATGGATTGTCGAATGTCCTGCTATTCCCGGTTGCGTCAGTCAGGGAAACACCAAAGCGGAAGCTCTTGAAAATGTGAAGGAAGCTATTGCGTTGTGTCTTGAGGTGCGCGCGGAAAAAGGGTTTCCGTTGACTATCGAGACGCGCCAAGTTGAGGTTGCAGCATAGTGGATTTCATTAAAGACCTTGTATTAATCTCGAAAAATATATTGGCTGGTTGGGACGTAAATTATTCAGCAGCTAAATCGGATTGGGAAATCGTACAAATACTCGCAAACTTCCAATCAAAGCTAATCGAGCAAATCCCTAGAAATGTCGTTAAATCTCAAAAAATTGAAGATGGATTTGCCTCATATGCGGAGACTATTAAGAAAGGTCTCCTCGAAATAGAAAATAAGCTCCGCAACGGGGAAGATGTTAATCCACATTTGAGCCAACGTCTCCTCAGAGGTAAGTTTACGGATTTACTTTTAGCAGATTGGAACATATATCATCTTCATTTAAGCACTGAAGCTGACAAGAAACGTAAGTATTTCATGAAGGGAACTCGTGATGTGCTTTTTCTAACGCTCTCAGGTAACACTGCTTACTTTATCGATGTCAGACCTCATGGCATGAGTGAAGGGAACGTATTTGAACAGAAGAATCTCCTTCAAACGATTGCTAATGAATGGCCTTGGGTTCTTGAGCCATACAGGATCAAAGGTGCAGTTGGCGTTGAATATGAAGTTAACGATCCGCAAGATATAAAAGAACTGCGAGAAGCTGGTATCAGCGTAATCCACAAAATCGGCGACGCCATCTATATGCCTATGGGTGGGGGAATTACAACTGCCAGCACTCCTATAAAAGCTACGCTTGAGAGCAATCGCCTCTACTATCTTGCGAAGGATGCGATGAAGTATGTGATTGACAATCGCGCGGAAATTGACAAGCTTTTTTCGCAAGTCAAAGGGTACAATCGCCGCAATGCCAGATTTCATTTACAATTGGGTCAACGTGGATTCCAGATTGGCGAAGTCTCAACACAATCAGCAATTCATCTTGAAGATTTAGGCTTAGCTTAACAAGTTATCAAACAGGATTTCCCATGCTCATTCCTTGCGCTTTTCCATTGCTGCAAGACGCATCTCAAGAGCGCGGATTGTGCGTTGCATGTCGCCTAATCTTCTGAACGCGGCAACGGAGCGCAGCCAATCTCGGTTGTCGAAGGCGGGAATGCCGGAGATGATTTTGCCCGGTTCGACGTTGTGGCTGGTCGCGGATTTGGCGGTGAGCACGGCGTCGTCGCCGATGGTTAAGTGCCCGGCGACGCCCGCTTGTCCAGCGAGGATCACGCGGTCTCCGATGTGAGAACTTCCGGCGAGTCCGACTTGCGCGCAGAGTAGCGCGTCGCAGCCAACCGTGCATGAGTGGCCGATCTGCACGAGGTTGTCAATTTTCGCGCCGCGCTTGATGCGTGTTTCGCCGACGGACGCGCGGTCAATGCAAGTGCCTGCGCCGATCTCTACATCATCTTCAACGACGACGCGTCCCGTTTGCGGAATCTTCAGCCAGCGTTTTTCTTCGTCCTTCGCATAACCGAACCCATCCGAGCCGATGACCGCATTGTTGTGGATGACGACGCGCTCGCCGAGTTGTGAGTTTTCGCGTATGGCGACGCCGGAATGAATGATTGAATCAACGCCGATCTGCGCGCCGTCGTAAACTGTCGCGTTCGGATGAATACGCACGCCGCTTGCGACGACACATTCTCGTCCGACATAAACATGCGCGCCGATCCACACGTCTTCGGCAACGCGTGCCGTTTCGTCAATAATCGCCGTCGGATGAATGAACGGCTCAAATGCCGGTTCGGGATGAAATAAACGCAGCGCGCGCGTGTAAGCGAGGTACGGATCAGCGGCGCGCAGGATTGAGAGTTTCGCGGAAACTTCAACCCCTTCGCTGACGAAGATTGCCGACGCTCGAGTATGCGCGACACGCGTGGTGTAGCGCGGGTTGGCGAGGAACGTTACTTGTCCGGGCGCGGCCTCATTTAGTCCGGCAGCGCCGTGGATTTCAATGTTCGTGTCAATTGCTTCAAGGCGTGTGTTCGTTTGCGCAGCAAGTTCAGCGAGTTTCATGCGGAAAAGTTTACCGCAGACAACTGAAGATTAGCCACAGAGGCACAGAGATTAGGAAACAGTTTTCAGTTTTGAGTTTTCAGTAGATAAGCCGGTAGCTTTGTGCTGTAAGTTCTAAACTGAAAACTCAAAACCGAAAACTGCTTGACTCTGTGCCTCTGTGTCTCTGTGGCAAAATTTTCTTTACATTAAGTTCACCGGATCGATTTCCAGATTGACGTTGTGAAGATTTGTGCCTTGCGCGGCGGCGTTGGCGAATGCGACATCGAGTAATTGTCTTAGGCGCGGGCGGCTGCGCGATTTGATGAGAAGTTGAATACGGTGTTCTCCGCGAAGTCGTGCAAGCGGCGCGGGCGCGGGGCCTAAGATACGGCAATCCTTGTTTGTGTTCGCTTCGACGAGCGCGACTTTCAGTTCGTCGGCGGTGGCCTGCGTGCGGCCTAGTTCTTCGCCGTGAACGAGCAGGGAAGCGAGCGCGACAAACGGCGGGTAATGCAGATTTTTGCGGTAGTTGATTTCTTCGTCGTAAAAGGCTTGGTAGTCCTGCGCGCAGGCGTGGCGAAGCGCGTAGTGATGCGGGTGAAAAGTTTGGACGAGGACACGTCCGGCACGTTCGCCGCGTCCGGCGCGTCCGGCCACCTGCGTGATTAATTGAAACGTTCTTTCGGCAGAACGAAAGTCCGGCAGCGCGAGTCCTGCGTCAACCGAGACGACGCCGACGAGCGTGACGTTCGGAAAGTCGTGGCCTTTGGCGAGCATCTGCGTGCCGACGAGCATATCGAGTTCGCCCGCGCCGAATTCCATAATCGCTTTCTCGAAAAGATTACGCCGCGAAGTCGTATCACGATCGAGCCGCGCGATGCGCAAGGCGGGAAAACGCTTGCGCAGAATTTCTTCGAGTTGCTCTGTGCCTTCGCCGACGAACTGAATATATTTTCCCGCGCAGAGCGGGCACTTCGAGGGCGGCGTCATGCGGTGAGCGCAGTAGTGGCAGATAAGGCTCGCTTCGCCGCGATGAAACGTGAGCGTCACGTCGCAGTTCGGGCATTGGATTGATTCGCCGCACGAACGACAAACGACGAAACTGGAATAGCCGCGACGATTCAAAAGCACGATTGATTGTTCGCCTCGTTGATGCGTTTCCTCAATGGCTTGCAACAGTTCATCGGAGAAGACTTCGGCTTTGCCGTGCCGCGCGAAGACCGTTCGCATGTCTATGATTTCGGCGGTTGCCATCGCGCGGTCAGCGATACGATTGGCGAGTTGTAAGTAACGGTACTTTCCACCCCGCGCATTGTAGAAGGATTCGAGCGAAGGTGTTGCGGAGCCGAGCACGACGACTGCGCCTGCTTTCAGTGCGCGCACAATCGCGGTGTCTCTGCCGTTGTAATAAGGCGATTCCTGTTGGCGGTAAGAGCCTTCGTGTTCTTCGTCAACGATGATGATGCCAAGGTCGGAGACGGGCGCAAACACAGCCGAGCGCGTGCCGATCACAACGCGCGCTTCACCCTTCTTCAGGCGGCTCCATTCGTCGAAGCGCTCGCCAATAGTTAAGGATGAATGAAAAATTGCGACGCGGTCGCCGAAGTGCGCGCGCAGGCGACGCGAGAAAACAGGCGTTAGCGCAATCTCCGGCACAAGCATCATCGCCGTGCGGTTCATCTGAAGCGCGGCGCGCATGGCGCGTATATAAACTTCCGTTTTGCCGCTTCCCGTGACGCCGTGCAACAGAAATGCTTCATAGCGCTTTTGTTCAAGCGGCGTTTTGATTTCTGCAAGGGCGGCGGCCTGCGCTTCGGTCAAGTCGAGTTCGCTGTTTTCCGGCAACTGCGCGCCTGCGAGCGGATCGCGGCGAACGCTGCGCACAAAGACTTCGACGAGGCCGCGTTTTTCGAGCGTTTGAATTGACGAAGCGCTTGCCTCCGCGCGTTCCAGCAAATCCGTGAACGCCATCTCGCCGTCTTCCGTGAGCAATGCTTCGATGATGCGTTGTTGGGCGGCGGAGAGCACGCGCGCCGTGTCCTTCGCGTTTTGTGTTTCGAGCGGAAGCAGTCGCACGGCCTTGCGGCGTTTTGCTTTTGCCGTCACGGAGCGCGCGCGATGCGAAAGCTTAATCCATCCGGCACGTTCGAGCGCGCGGGCAGTGGTTCCGGCGCGCGCGTCGCCAATGTGCTGCGCCAGATTGCGCAAGGTTGTCTCCGCTTCTTCAGCGACGAATTGCAGTGCGCGTGCTTTGATCGTCACCGCACGTTTGCTCGATAGCCGCGCGAGTTCATCGCGGCCTTCGGCGGTGACGGTGAGTATTTGTTCGATGGTCGCGTTGAGTCCGGCGGGCAGCGCGGCCTTTAAGACTTCGCCCCACGGCGCGGCGTAATACTCGGAAACCCAGCGCGTAATCTCGACGATTTCGGGCGTCAGGAGCGGCTCGGCGTCAAGGAGTTCTTCGGCTTCCTTGATTTCCACTTCGCTCCAATCCGTGCCGGGATCAAGTTCAGTATGAAGCGCGACGATATAACCCGTGAGGCGTTTGCGTCCGAAGGGAACAATCAAGCGCGAGCCGATTTGCGCTTCTGTTTGCAAGGCGAGCGGCAGGCGATACGTAAACGTTTGCATCACGCGCAGCGGCACGGCGACTTCCGCGTAAAGCGGCGTCGTGGGTGCGGCTTCGCGTGGCGTCCCGGTGAAAGCGTTGACAGTCAAAGCGATGGAATTTTGCAGGGCGGATTATCCTAAGACAGCATCGACATTGATTTTGAGATCAGGCACAGTCTCTGATGTGAAAGTTTCCCCGTGTTTGAGAAGTCGTGTGTGTTCATATGTGCCGTTCGCGGGCTGTGCGTAGGTTTCAATTATTTCCTCTGGCAGATTAACTATCCACACTTCGGCAATGCTCGCATGTGCGTAGGACGAAAGTTTGATTTTCCGGTCATAGTCGAGTGTGGTATCTGAAACTTCAATGACGAGCAGCACGTCCGTTGATTGCGGCAGCGCATGTTCGTAAAAATCTTCGCGGAACTTAAGCAGTGCTACGTCCGGCTGCGGCTCCGAAAAATCGTCGAGCACAATCGGATTTTGTATGCTCACAATTACTGTATTGCTCACTTGGCGATTTAGAATTCGGCTCAAACGATTAACACACGCTGCATGGCGTTTGCCTATCGGTGACATCTTGATAATTTCTCCTGCGATTAACTCGAAGCGCTCATTCGCAGGCAGGATGCCCGCCTCACCCATGCGTTCGTACTCGCTGGCGGTGAACCAATGTTTTGCAAATCGAACTGACATTTTTCCTGCTCTCCCTTTAACGCAAAAATCTTGCAACGGGCGGCGCGTTTGCCTTCTTTAACTTGAAGCGAGAAGGGAGCGCACCTTTTTCATGTCTTCCCATACTTCGCGTTTCTTCGACGGATCGCGCAGCAAGTAAGCCGGATTGAATGTCGGCATCAATTTCGACGCGCCGTAATCGTGAAACTCGCCGCGCATTTGCGAGATGGGTTTCTTTGTGCGAAGCAGCGCGCGCGTCGGGGTGTTGCCGAAAGCGATGACCACGCGCGGGCGCACAACTGAGAGTTCGCGGTGTAGATACGGAGTGAAAAAATTGAGCACATCGGGCGTCAATTCATCGCCGTTGGAAATAATTTTGACGACGTTCGTCAGGTAACAATCCGCGCGCTTGAGATTAATGGCGGCGAGTATGCGGTCGAGCATTTGTCCGGCAGGCCCCATGAACGGCTGGCCGGAATCAATGTCCGGCGTCCCCGGCGATTCACCGACGACGGCAACCTTCGCGCCTACAATCCCCACACCGAAAACGAAGATGCGCTCGGCATATTGCGGCAAGGCTTTCGCGCGCTGCAACTGCTCCGCGTTGATTTCATCGAGCGTCTCGTTTGATTCGGTGGGCGTCGGGTCAAACAAAAGTGATTGCGAAGAATTCATAAGTTGAAAATCTATGCTTCGTTGTTTCCGCTATCGTTGGCCGTCTAGATACGCGCGCACTTTTTTCATGTCTTCCCACGTTTCGCGTTTTTTCGTCGGGTCGCGCAAAAGATATGCGGGATGAAACGTCGGCATAACTTTGATGCCGTTGTAGTCCTGAAAAATGCCGCGCAGTTTAGTAATGCCTTCCTTTGTGTCGAGCAAGTTTTTCATCGCCGTGTTGCCGAGTACAACAATTATTTCGGGTTGCACGACGGCGATTTCACGTATCAAAAAAGGCTTGCAGATTTTGGCTTCGGCGAGCACGGGCGTGCGATTGTTGGCAGGGCGGCAGCGATTGACGTTGCCGATAAAAACGTCCGCGCGTTTCATGCCGATGGCTTCGATGATTTTGTTGAGCAGTTGCCCTGCGCGCCCGACAAACGGCTTGCCCTGTGCGTCTTCGTCTGCGCCGGGAGCTTCGCCGACGAACATCAAACGCGCTTCGCGGTTGCCGTCCGAGTTAACGACCTGCGTGCGGCCTTCGCAACAAAGCGTGCAGCGCATACATGTCGGCGTGATGTCGGCGCGTATGTCTTCGAGCGTTTCATCGGGACGGGCGAGGCTCGCATCATCCTGCGGCGTGATTTCGCCGAACAAAGTTTCGCGCGGCGCGGGCGTGGCTTCGGCCTGCGATGTGTCGGTTCGTTTAGCCATGTCTGTTGTTCCCGTCGGTTCAAAGGATTGTTTGCGGAAGAGCGCAGAAGGAGCATCATCAGCATCATTAACGGGCGGCGATAATTGTTGCGAGCGCGTCGGCGGTGTCGCGTTTGTAACGGCGGCGGCATTGCGCGCGAGAGCTGACTGACTGGTTGTGCCTTTGCCTGTCTGACTCGCTGCATGACTCGTTGCGTGTGCGCGCGCGCTTACGTTGGCGGATGGCGATGCGGCGGTGTTTTGCACGGCGGCGGTTTCCGCGAATTCAATGCCAAGTTCGCGCGCGTAAGTTAATTGCTCGCCGAGTTCCGTTGCGAGCGCAAGCATTTCGTTTTTCATTTGCGATGCGTCGTTCATCGAAGTCTTTTCAATCTGCGCCGGAGCTTACAGACTCCACTGTGATTTGATCGGGCGCGGCGACGCTTTTTTCATCGCGGCGAAGGTGCGCGATTTGATCCAAAATGCTGTGCGCGGCTTCGAGTTTGGAAACAAGCGGAACTTCGAGCGGCAGATTGTCTGCGCGTTTGATAATCGTGATTGCATTGGTCGCCGTATCAAAGCCTGCGCCGTCGCGCGTGATGTCGTTGGCGACGATCATATCCAGATTCTTGCGCGATAATTTATCGAGCGCGTGAGCAATCACATTGTCGGATTCAGCGGCGAAGCCGACGACGAGCAATCCGTCGTGGCGGGCGCGCGCGACTTCCGCGAGAATGTCCACCGTCGGTTCGAGCACAAGCGTTAAGTCTTCGCCGGATTTTTTGATTTTGCTTGCGGCGCGCATAACAGGCCGGTAATCGGCAACCGCCGCCGCCGCGACGAAGATAGTTGCATAGGGCAATTCCTTTATCGCCGCCGCGTGCATGTCGGCGGCTGATGCGGCGCGAATGATGCGAGTCCCGGCGGGTTCCTGCGCGGTTGTGACGCCCGCCACAATCGTCACTTCTGCTCCGCGCGCGCGCGCCGCTTCCGCCACCGCAAAGCCCATGCGTCCCGATGAGCGGTTTGAAAGAAAGCGCACGGGGTCAATTTCTTCGCGCGTTGCTCCGGCGGTGATAAGCACGCGCTCACCCACCAAATCCTGCGTGTTATGAATTGCTCCCGCATTTAAGATTTCGAGCGCGGCGGCAACGATTTTTTCCGGCTCGCTCAAGCGTCCCATGCCGACTGTGCCGCAGGCCATTTCGCCCGCGTTTGGTTCGACGAAGCGCACTCCGTCGCGGCGCAGTTGCGCGAGGTTGCGCCCCGTCGCCGGATGATTCCACATCGTGGTGTTCATCGCGGGCGCGACGAGCACGGGCGCTGTCGAGGCCAGATAAGTTGACGTGATAAAATCGTCGGCGATGCCGCCCGCGAATTTGGCGATGATGTTCGCGGTGGCGGGCGCAACGAGCAGCAAATCGACGCTTTGCGAAAATGTAATGTGCGCAATCGGGTCTGGATTGTCGGGCGCATAATCGTCCACGACGACGTGCGCGCCGGAGAGCGCGCGAAACGTCAGCGGCGTGATGAATTCGCAGGCGCGTTTTGTCATGGCGACGCGCACAGTGTGACCTGCCTGTTGCAGCCCGCGCAAAACCTCCGCAGCCTTGTACGCAGCGATGCCGCCGCTCACGCACAAAGCGATTCTTTTGCCGTCGTGCCGATGCGCTGCATTATTATTCATGTGGTGTTGTGGCGCGCTTATATGTCATTTCACTTCAACGAAAATGTAGCACTGCCGGGAGCGGACACGCAACGCACACTTGCGCGCGGCTTTCCCGATGCCGATAATAAAGCTCGCTCGAAAGTCTCCCGCGAGCATTCGATGTAAGAAGACGTAACGGAACTCGCCACAGAGAGGAAAACAGTTTTTAGTTTTGAGTTTTCGGTTGGAAGCACAGATCAAGTATCTTATTCTACTGAAAACTGTTTCATTGTCTCTGTCGTTAATTTATGAAACGGACTAAACTCTTTTTTCTCGCCAGCATAAGTTTAATACTCGCGGCTCTGCCCGTCTGCGGCGTGGCGCAGCATCGCGGGCGCGCGGTCACGACAGCCGCCGCGCAGTCGGACGCGGAGTTCGGCCCCGTTGTGCGCGCTTATCTGGGTTATCTGCGAAGCGAGCTGGAGGTTGTCGATGACCGCGCGAGCCGCCGCGAAATCAGCCCCGCATACTATCGCCGCAATGTGAATCGCATACGCGCTCTACGGCAGATTGCCGTGCGAACGGCGCGCGAAAGCAACAACGATTATTTGCCGGAGTTCGAGGCAGTAACGCGCGACGAATTCGGCAGTCTCTTTGAAACGCCGCCGCGCCCGGAAATGTTTCGCACAGGCGAGGTGCTCAACAACACGTTTCGATTTCTCGGCGTGATACGCATGGTAGATGTCTTTTACGTTTTTGCGCGGCTCGATCCGTATGAGCAAGCAGAGCTAATGCAAAAGAGCGCACCCGCGCCCGCCGCCTCGCCTTTGCCCGCTGCTTCCGCCCACCCTGCTTTAGCGCCCGTCGTCAACTCAAAGGCACCGACAACGGCGCAACCCGGCACGCCATCGACAGCGGCGCGCCCGCGACGTTCGGGTACGACGCCGCCCTAATTCAATCTCTTGTATAAATCCGGCCTGTTCAAAAAATATCCACACGAACTTCTATGCAGCAAACCGAACTTTTCAAGGAGCGAATGGAAACAAGCGCGGTTGACGCGGAGCAAATCGTGTTGTATGCGCTCGGCGATTTTCAGGCGCGCGGCAAAGTTTTAGCCGAAAGGCCGCTGCCGCTCGACCGTTTGCGCGGAGCCTTAAGGCGCGCGGCGGAAGTTTTCAACGTCGCCGAGTTGGACAACAATCGCGCCGTCGCCGCTTTGAATGCGCTCGGCGCAGACGTGCGGCAAGTGCCGACATACGTCGCCAAGCATCCGTTTCGCGTCATCGTTTCGGAAACTCTGGCGGAACGAGCGCGTTTCGCTTACGAAGAACAGCAAGAAAAGTAGTTTCGCAAAGACGCATATTTTTGTGAGACGCGTGCCGTATCCCCGTAACGCCTGACATATATTTTTCCGATCCGAACGAAACACCGAACCTGTTGTGTTGACACTAAAATCGTGATGATACGAAAAATTTCAGAACGCAGCGCATGAGCACGCAAGCCAAATCCTATCACGCACAAATCGAGCTATGGAGTTATGTAGCGCGCGTGCGCCCGGAAATCGAAGACGCCTTGTTGCGTTATCTGCCCGTCGCGCCCGCGCTCGTCGAGACACAGTTTAACGACGCTCTGCGGCACGCTTTGTTTCCGGGCGGCAAGCGGCTTCGTCCCGTCCTCACCTTGCTCGGTGCGGAGATTGTCGGCGGGCGTGCGAGCGATGTTTGGGCGGCAGCGGTGGCAGTCGAATACGTGCATACGAGTTCGCTCATCTTCGACGATTTGCCGTGCATGGATAATGCGAGTGAGCGGCGCGGTTGTGCTTCGCTGCACGCGCGCTACGGCGAAGGCTTGGCTGTCCTCGTCGCGCTCGCTTTGATGAACGCTTCTTACGGACTCTTGTTCGACGGCGTGATTGCTGAACAAGCAACACGCGCCGTCAATGCGCACCGCGAGCTTGTCGAATGTATCGGCGCGCGCGGAATGGTCGCAGGGCAAAGCATCGATCTGGCAGAAAGCGCTGACCAAGTGCGTCGTGGCTTGGACGCTGTGACGATTGATAAAGCGAGCGACAGTGATGAAGCGCGTGAAGCGGATGATGCTGTGCGAAATCTGAAAACGTCTGCCTTGATGCGGCTCGCCTTGCGCGTCGGCGCGATTCTTTCGGGCGCGACGGATCGGCAACTCGCGGCGCTCTCTCGTTATGCCGAACTGATCGGCGAAGCTTATCAAACAAGCGATGATCTGCTTGATCTGCGAGAGGATGCGCTGCTCTCAACCGCGACAACCAGACGCGCAACCTTCGCCAACGAACGCGGCGCGCCGGACACGAAAAGACGCGTCGCCGATTATGTTGCTGAAGCGAAGCGCGCGCTCACGGCGGAGTTCGGCACAACGCCGCCCGCGCGACTACTCTGCGACATGGCCGACTACATCGCCGCGCGCGAAGCTTAAACCCTTCCTCACGCGCATTCGCATTTCAATGTCTTGGCAAACTGCACAGCTTCCCGCGCACACGCCCGACGCAACGAACGACATTGAAGCAGCCTATCGCTATTGTCGTGAAACGACGTGCACGCACGCCAAAAGTTTTTACTTCTGCACGCAGTTTTTGCCGCGTCGAAAGCGTCGCGCGATTTATGCGATGTATGCGCTGTGCCGCCATGTAGACGATGCTGTTGACGCCGTCGGCGCGCAGGATGAAACAACTGCGCAAAAAGCAATCGCCATCTGGCGCGAAGAACTCGATGCCGTTTACAAAGGAACGTCGCTTTCTTCAAACGCGCTCGTTCCGGTGCTCGATCCCGTCCTCATTGCGTGGCGCGATATGCTGCGGCGGTATGCGATCAAGCAGGACTTGCCGCTTGAATTGATGCGCGGCGTATTGATGGACACGCACATCAAACGCTACGAGACTTGGGAAGAATTGCGCGTTTACTGTTACCGCGTGGCCTCCGTCGTCGGGCTGATGTCGTCGGAAATTTTCGGCTACACGAAACCCGAAACGCTTCTTTACGCGGAAGCGCTCGGACTCGCCATGCAACTGACGAACATCCTGCGCGACATCGGCGAAGACGCGCGCCTGAACCGCATTTATTTGCCGCAGGAAGATATGCGGCGTTTCAGTTACACGGAAAACGAATTGATGCGCGGCGAACTAAACGACAACTTTCGCGCGCTGATGCGTTTTCAAATCGAAAGAGCGCGCGCGTTTTACCGTGAAGCCGAAAAGGGGATTCCTCTTTTGAATAGGGACGCGCGCTTTACCGTGCTGCTCGCGGCCAGATTGTACGCGCGCATCTTGGATGCCATCGAGCGCAACGATTACGATGTGTGGACACGCCGCGCGCATCTTTCGCTGGCAGGAAAACTTTGCGCCGCGCCGCATATCTGGCGTGAATCGCGCAAACTTTAACTTCCACGCACGGCGTAAATTGTTGTTGCCGCGCTCCGCCGTCTGCTATCATTCACGCGCTTCAAGCGAGTTTCATTTTCATCTCTTGCTGTCTCTCGAAAAATTACATTACTTGCGAAAGTCACCGATGTTCTACGGCTTTTGCTTTCGGTTAAAATGACTTTTGCAGAAAATCCGTTGCGTTCCTCACATTGATCCTTATGGCACTTTACGAAGTTACTTCTGACAATCTCGATGAGATCAAGCAAACCACTTTCGACCAAGCTGGCTTGCGCGAAAGAACCGACATCCAACGCTTATTGAAGAAACAGATTAATGTAATCCTGCCCGACACTTTGGTGATTGCTGAAGAGTTCGGTGAGTGGGAAGAATCGAAGCGGCGCATTGATCTGCTCGCGCTGGACATGAACGCCAATCTCGTCGTCATCGAACTGAAAAGAACCGAAGACGGCGGACACATGGAACTGCAAGCCATTCGCTACGCCGCGATGGTTTCAACGATGACGTTTGACCGCGTCGTGGACATCTACGGGCGTTATCTGGCTCAAAACGGCGGCGATACGGAGCAAGCGAGAGAAAGGATTTTGGAATTTCTCGGGCGTGAAGAAGCCGACGAAGATTCATTCGCGCAAGACGTGAGAATCGTTTTAGTGTCAGCCAACTTCTCAAAGGAATTAACAACAGCGGTCATGTGGCTGAACAAGCGGGAGCTAGATATTCGTTGCATCCGCCTTACTCCTTATCAAGACAGCGGGCGCGTGCTAATTGACGTGCAGCATGTTATTCCGCTTCCCGAAGCCGCTGAGTATCAGATTAAAATCCGAGAAAAAGAACAAAAGGAACGTAAAGAAAAAGCCGAACGACTTCCCTTATTTAGATTCTGGGAAAGCCTTCTTGCCTTAGGCGAAAGAAGAACGGCACTTCACGCTAGGATGTCACCTTCGGAGCGTCCTTACATGGGCGTGAGCGCGGGCATCGGCGGGGTTGGTTACTGGTATAACCTCTCGCAGCACGGAAGCCGTGTTGAACTTTATATTCGTCGTGGAGATGTTACAACCAACAAAAAAATCTTCGGTGAATTGCTGTTTCACAAAGATGAAATAGAAGGCGTTTTTGGAGAACCGCTATCGTGGCAACGACTTGATAAGAAGATCGCTAGTCGAATCGCTTACGATATGACTATTGGCGGCTACAAAGACGACGAAGCTAATTGGCAAACAATTCAAACTGCGATGATTGACGCAATGGTTCGCCTTGAGAAAGCTCTTTCGCCGTTTATCGCCGGATTGACGAGCTTAAAATAACAAGCCTCTTTCATAGCGCGCTCGCAGTCTTAAATCTAAAAGCCGGATTGTTCTTATCATGCCAAAAGCACTGAACGGCAACATCACGCTCCTGCGCGGCCTCGGACTCGTCGCCGCGATTTCGATTGTCGTCGGCAATGTGATCGGCACGGGCGTGTTTCTCAAGACGCGTGTGATGACTTGCAATGTCGGAACTCCGGGCATGGTCATCAGTGTGTGGGTCGCCGCCGGATTGCTCTCTTTGGCAGGCGCGCTCACTTACGCGGAACTCGCCGCGATGATGCCGAAGGCGGGCGGCGAATATATTTTTGTGCGCGAGGCTTACGGCGCTCGGATGGGTTTCCTGTACGGCTGGATGCAATTCTTTATCGCCAAGGCGGGCGGGTTGGCGGCAATCAGCATCGGCTTTGCGATCTTTCTCAATGCGCTGCTGAACGGCGCGCTCGGCGGCAATCTCTTCACCGTCTCGCCGTTTGGCTATCAACTCGGCTTCGGGAAATTGCAAGTCGTCGCTGTCGGGATGATTGTCGTTGTTACATTGATTAACTGCGCGGCGGTTTCCGTCAACGGAAATATTGCGACGGTTTTGATGTTGATTAAAATTGCGCTGGTGCTGGCGGTGGGCATCGGCGCTTTTTTATTTGCGCGCGGCGATTGGACGCACTTTGCGCTTCAGAACGCGGGCGGCGCGTGCGAGGGCGTGGGTAGTAATGCTCGTGCCGGACTCGCCGGTTTCGGCGCGGCGATGCTCGGCGCGCTGTGGGCATACAACGGTTGGAATGAATTGACGTTCGTCGCGGGCGAAGTTAAGAATCCGCAACGCAATATTCCGCTCGCGCTCATCGGCGGAATGATCGCAGTCACGCTGCTTTATATCTTCGTCAACCTTGCGTACTTTTACGTGCTGACGCCGACGGAAATAGCAAACGTCACGGCGGCTTCATCCGTTGCAACTGAAGTGGCGCGAAAGTTTTTGGGGCCATTTGCCGTGAGTTTGATTGCGCTTGCGCTGCTGGCCTCAAGCTTCGGTACATTGCATATAGGAGTCTTGACGGGCGCGCGCGTGCCTTATGCGATGTCGCAGCATGGCCTCTTTTTTCAAAATCTGGCGCGCCTCAACGCGCGGACGCGAGTTCCCGTCAGGGCTTTGATCGTGCAGGCGGCGTGGGCGTGCGTGCTCACGCTATCGGGTTCATTCGACGCGCTGACGGATTACTCGATTTTCGGCTTATGGATATTTTACGGATTGGTGACGGCTTCCGTTTTTATCTTTCGGCGGAGAATGCCCGATGCCGTGCGCCCGTATCGCACATGGGGCTATCCCGTTGTTCCCGCGCTTTTTCTGCTCGTCACGGCGGCATTGCTTTTTAAGACACTGCAAACATCGCCGCGTCAATCGTTTGGCGGCCTCTTTTTGATTGCGCTCGGCTTGCCTGTTTACTGGTATATGTCGCGCCGCGCAAAGGATGCGCCGGAGGTTGCAGATGCCGGTACGTTACCGTAAACTAACAGCCATCGGTTTACCGCAAACTGATCGAAAATCAAGTCGGATAAAGCAAACAATTATTTCGGATTGGCATGGCGCTTGAAAAAAAAGCGTCGGCTACTCGGATTTTACGCAAATGTTTGTTGACAGAGAACTTGGATTCGTGTAAAAAGGCGTTGATATCGAAGCCCTCTGTGGCTCATCATGCCTGCTTTTTTAAGGGATGTTGCAGCGTGGACGCCATTAAACTGTCGGGACGAAGCCTTAGCAAACGAGCCGATGCATCGTTCCTTGCGTGTTTTCTCACAGACGATGTGCGGCGCGCTTTCAAACAAAATTTTGTTTCACTTTTCGGGAGGAAGATTAATGATTAGCAGAACTTGGAGCCAAAAGTCCATATCGTTCTGCCTGGCTGTGGCCGTCTTGAGTGTGTACTCGATGGTTGCGCTGGCAGCGCCTGGACAACAGGGGCAAACAGGGCCGTCGGGTGAGTTGTCCGTCTCAGGACAAGTCTCCGTTAATGGTCAGAACGCAATTTCCGGTGCGACCGTTTTTACGGACAGCACCATCACCACAGGCCAGAATTCCAGTGCCACCATCAGCCTCGGCAAAATGGGACGCGTTGAACTTCTGCCGAATTCCAGCATGAAACTCGGATTCTCCGAGACAGGCGTTTCGGGTATGCTCAATGCCGGACGCGCGCGCGTTTCCACTCCGCAGGGTGTGGCCGCCAATTTAACAACCAAAGATGGCGTCGTCGTTGCCGAAGGCACGCAAGCGTCTGTCTTCAGCGTGGATGTCGAATGCGGCAACACGATTCTGGCGACTCAGTCTGGTCAGGTTGCGCTTCGTGTAGCCGACAAGACACAGCAGGTTGCTGCCGGTCAGGATGCGACGGCTGGAACTGCTACGCCGGGTACGCGTTGCTCGCGTCTGACGCAGAACAACAGCGGGTTCGGTGCTCTCCACGGTGGTGCTCTTGCAGCGCTGCTGGCGGCGGCGGGCGGTGCGATTGCGGCGGCCATCATCGCTTCGCGCAGCAGAAACAACAATGCTAACTTTGGTGGCACTATTACAGTTATTAGCCCGACCAGATAAGTAAAAGCATTTCATGCCGCATTGCGTTTTTTGCATACGGTATGAACAACCAACAATCCTGCGGGTCACGCGCTCTTTAGCATCGTGTGGCCCGCATGATTTTGTTTATAGAGAAATTAGAGAATTTATCATTCAGGTTAAGCGGAAATGCATATAGCAGTTATCGGTTCGGGATATGTAGGGTTAGTAACGGGCGCGTGCTTTGCAGAGTTCGGCGTCGATGTCACATGCGTTGACGTCGATGCGGAAAAGATTGCGCGGCTCTGCGAAGGCATTGTGCCGATTTATGAGCCGGGACTCGAGCAACTCGTCACGAAAAACATGCAGGCAGGCCGACTGCAATTTACCACCGACATCAAAACGGCGGTTGAACAGGCGCTTGTTATCTTTCTCGCCGTCGGTACTCCGCCGAAGGAAGACGGCTCTGCCGATTTGAAGTATATCGACGCGGCAGCGTGCTCTGTGGCCTCGCACATGAACGGGTACAAAGTGATCGTCACTAAATCCACCGTTCCTATCGGCACGGGCGAGCACTTGCGCCGCCTCATACGCGAAAATCTAAAGGGACAA
This sequence comes from Pyrinomonadaceae bacterium, assembly GCA_051000345.1. Taxonomy (GTDB): domain Bacteria; phylum Acidobacteriota; class Blastocatellia; order Pyrinomonadales; family Pyrinomonadaceae; genus JBHENC01. The sequence goes on from JBPCOJ010000009.1 coordinate 40,200, forward strand.
ACGAATTTCGGCATCGTGTCTAATCCGGAGTTTTTGCGTGAGGGCGCGGCGATCAACGATTTTATGCGCCCGGATCGCGTCGTCATCGGCAGCCGTGACGAAGAAGCGATTGCGATTATGCGCGATCTTTATCGCCCGCTTTATTTGATTGAAGCGCCCGTCGTCATTACTTCGCTCGAAGGCGCGGAACTCATCAAATACGCCGCCAACGCTTTTCTCGCCACGAAGATTTCCTTTATCAATGAAATCGCCAACATGTGCGACGAGATCGGCTGCGATGTTCATGATGTGGCGCGCGCCGTCGGAATGGACAATCGCATCGGCGGGAAATTCCTGCATCCGGGGCCGGGCTTCGGCGGCTCCTGCTTTCCGAAGGATACGCGTGCTCTATCGAGCGTCGCGCGCCAGTTCGGTTGCGAATCGCGCATCGTCGATACCGTGATCGAAGTAAACGAAAATCAGCGCGCGCGCATGATTGCCAAAATCGAAAAACTGATCGGCGAAACTAAAAATAAAACCATCGCCGTGCTCGGTCTCGCGTTCAAACCCGAAACGGACGACATGCGCGAAGCTCCTGCGATAGACATCATTAAAGCGCTTGTCGAACGCGGCGCTAAAATTCGCGCCTTCGATCCGGTGGCGATGACCGAAGCGGCGAAAATCCTGCCGGACATCGTTTATGCCGAAGATGAATATCAAGCGACTGAAGGAGCGGATGCGCTTGTTTTCGTTACGGAGTGGAACCAATTTCGCGCGCTCGACATGCAGCGTGTTCACAAGTCGATGAAAACTCCGAAGATTGCCGATCTGCGCAATATCTATAATCCCGCGACGATGCGCGAACTAGGCTTCGATTACGTCGGCGTCGGAAGGCAATAAAGCAGTATTCAGAAGTCGGCAGTCAGGAGACAGATAAAACAGGCGACACAAATATGGCTGGCATTAATAATTTGTCTTGCTTCTTTATTCTGACTTCTGAATACTGTCTCCTGACTTCTAACTCTCAAACTCTATGCCACTTTCAGGAATAGTATTAGTCACGGGCGGTGCCGGTTTCATCGGCTCGCATATCGCCGACGCGCTTGCGAAAAGCGGCGCGCGCGTGCGCATCATAGATGACCTTTCAACAGGGCATGGAGAGAATATAGAGGAGATCGGCGGCGCAATTGATTTTGTGCAGGCGAGTTTGAATGATGAAGCCGCCGTCAGCCGGGTGCTCGAAGGGGTCGAATTAGTTTTTCACGAAGCGGCGATCCCGAGCGTGCCGCGCTCCGTCGAGAATCCGCGCGAGACGCATGATGCGTGTGTCAATGCGACTTTCTCCTTGCTATTGGCGGCGCGTAACGCAAGGGTGCGGCGCATCGTTTATGCGGCATCGAGTTCGGCTTACGGCGATCAACCGACGCTTCCTAAATCCGAGGAGATGCGTCCCGATCCGCTCTCGCCCTACGCCGTCGCCAAACTCGTCGGCGAATATTACTGTCAAGTCTTTTACAGAAGCTACGGCCTTGAGACCGTCGCCCTGCGCTACTTCAATGTCTTCGGGCCTCGCCAAGACCCCAGCTCGCAATATTCGGGCGTTATCTCCCGTTTTATCAGCGTGCTAATGAGCGGTCAGACGCCCGTTATCTTCGGCGACGGCGAACAAACGCGCGATTTTACTTTTGTCCGAAATGTCGTCGATGCCAATTTGCTCGCCGCCGAAACCATAAAGGGCATCGGCGAAATAATCAACGTCGCCAACGGCAAACAAATCACGCTCAATGAACTCTTAAACACCTTGAAGCGCATCACTCATCGAACGAACGCGCAAGCCGAATACAAGGAAGCGCGCACGGGAGACGTGCGCCACAGCGTCGCTGACATCACACGCGCGCGCGAATACTTGGGCTACGAGTCGCGCGTCGATCTCGAAGAAGGCTTACGCCTGACGATGGATTGGTGGAAGCAGAGCCGCTTCGCCCTTTGAAAATCCAGTTGCTTACCATTCATTCGTCGCCCGGAATCCGGCACGCGAAACATCTACTTTTTATCTTCAAATAAACGGCGCAAGCTTTCCGTGTAAGGCGGGCGGGCGACGCCTTTATCCGTGATAATCGCGGCGATGAATTCATTCGGCGTGACATCGAACGCCGGATTGTGAACACTGACGCCCGTCGGCGCGAGTTGGTGTTCGCGCATGTGCGTGACTTCGCGCGTGTCGCGTTCTTCAATCGGAATTGCATCGCCGGAAGCTGTTGCCAGATCGACGGTTGAAACGGGCGCGGCGACGTAAAAGGGAATGTTATGTTGACGCGCGAGCACGGCAACCATATAAGTGCCGATCTTGTTAGCGGTGTCGCCGTTGGCGGCGATACGATCTGCGCCGACGACCACTGCATCGACCTTGCCTTGCTTCATAACGTGACCGGCCATGTTGTCTGTGATAATAGTGACGGGAATATCATCTTTATTAAGTTCCCAAGCGGTAAGCCGCGAGCCTTGCAGAAACGGGCGCGTTTCGTCTGCGATGACGGCGATGCGTTTGCCTGCGTCGCGCGCGCCGCGTATCACGCCGAGCGCCGTGCCGTAGTCTCCGGCGGTGGCGAGCGCGCCCGCGTTGCAATGCGTCAGAACCGTCGAATTATCATTGAGAAGCTCGCCGCCGAATTTTCCGAGCGCGCGATTGGATTTGATGTCTTCGTCGAAAATTAATTGCGCTTCGGTGACAAGGCGATTTTTAATTTCCGTAACCTCTACGTTGGTGTTTTCTGCGCGGGCGCGTCGGACTATATCGCGCATACGTTCAATCGCCCAGAAAAGATTAACGGCAGTCGGGCGCGTTTGTCCCATCACATCGCAAATGTAATCGAAGTCTTCCTGAAAGTCCGCGACGTTTGTGCCGACGAATTGCTTTGCGCCGAGCGCGACGCCCATCGCTGCGGAGACGCCGATGGCGGGCGCGCCGCGCACAACCATTTGCTTGATCGCATCCGCCACTTCTTCATAAGTGCGAAGCGTCAGATATGTTTCTTCTGTGGGCAGCACGCGCTGGTCTATCATGCGAACGCCTGCGTCTGTCCATTCGACGGTCTTGATCATTACGGTTGATTGCTCCTACAATAAAATTTTTCGAGTGCGAGGCATCTTACAAGACGCAATGTCGAAGCGGCAATAACGAACTATTGGCCAACGCTTTCCGTTGACCGATGCTTCTGAATTTCAGAGCACGCATGGAATAGCTTTCGCAGTCCGATTGCCTTGATGCTTTCACGCTACGCTGCAAATTTCCTTTAGTGAATAATATCAAACAACTAAAATTCGCACGCCTCATATGTTTGTTCGTTTATGTGCTTGCTATCATTGCTTTGACAGCGTGTCGCCGCGCGGAGAATTGCACGCAGACTGACCCTGCGGCTTCGCGTGAAGTGGTGGACGAAGCGGGAAGGCATGTGCGCGTGCCGCTTCATCCGCAGCGCATCGTTTCGCTTGCGCCGAACTTAACGGAAATCGTTTACGCGCTCGGCGCGGGCGATAGGCTCGTCGGCGACACGACTTACTGCGATTACCCGGAAGCCGCCAAAGCAGTTGCGAAGGTCGGCGATACGCTGCATCCGAGCCTCGAGCGAATCATCGCGCTGCGCCCGGAATTGATTCTCGTTTCCACCGCCTCGCAGCTTGAAACCTTTACATCGCAATTACAGGAACGCTGCATCAGTGTTTACGTGACAGACCCGCATGATCTCGAAGCGGTATTCCGCTCGATTACTAATTTAGGCGAACTTCTTGACGAACATGAACAGGCCGGAACACTCGTCGCGGACTTGCGCGCGCGCGCCGCAGTTGTCGAGCAATCTGTTGCGGGACAGTCGCCCGTCAAAGTCTTTTATCAATTATCGCGCGAGCCGCTTTACACGGCCGGGCGCGATTCCTTCGTCACCGATCTTATCAAACGCGCGGGCGGCGAATCCGTGACCGCAAATGTCGCCGGAGCATGGCCGCGCTACAGCGATGAAGCGGCGCTTGCGGCGCATCCCGAAGCGATTATTATGGCGAGCGAAGATGCGATGGGCACAGCATCGAGCACGGAATTGGCAGAGCCTCTCAAGCATTCTCCGGCGAACGAAAACAAGCGCGTCTATACGATCAACGGCGAGCTGCTATCGCGTCCCGGCCCGCGACTAATAGACGGACTCGAACAACTGGCGCGCGCGCTGCATCCCGAAAGCTTCAATTCAAAACCGTGAGCGCAGAAACAAAACAGATTGCTTCGCCTGCAAGAGATTTGCGACGCGCGCACGCCACATTGCGGCGCACGCTTCGTGTTTGCATGTGGCTCGCGCTGGCGCTCGTATGCGTCGTTTTGCTTGCTTCCATCATTGGCGCGCAATCGCTTCCGGTGTGGGCTTCGTTGCGCGCTTTGCTGACGGCTGGCACGCTGACGGATTCGTTGACCGCCGAACAGCGCGCGATTCTTTTCGACGTGCGTTTGCCGCGCATACTGCTGGGCGGAATCGTCGGCGCGTCGCTCGCCACAGCGGGCGCAGGCTATCAAGCGCTTTTGCGCAATCCGCTGGCGGAACCGTATCTGCTCGGCATCTCGAACGGCGCGGCAGTCGGAACAATGATCGCGCTTGTTTTCTTCGGCGCGCATGAGTGGAGCCGTCCCGTGCTGGCGTTTGCGGGAGCGCTTGGAGCAACATTTTTTGTTTATAGACTTGCGCGCGGGCGAACAGGCGGCGCGTCTCCCGCCAGATTGATTTTAGCGGGAGTGATTGTAACGACGTTTCTTTCGTCGGCAATCGTTTTTGTGACGACGCTGATGGACGCGACGCGCATACGTTCGTTCACTTTTTGGCTGCTCGGCGATTTATCGAACTCTCCCGGCAATCTGCTTTATGTGGCTTTCGTCTCGGCGGCAATCGGCATTTGCGTGCTGACGATCAACGCGCGTTCTTTGAATCTGTTAATGCTCGGCGAACGCGATGCCTTCGATCTCGGCGTGGAAGTCGAGCGCGTGCGCATAAGCGTATTTCTGGCGGCGAGCTTGCTGGTCGGTTCATCCGTCGCGGCGGGCGGATCGGTTGGCTATGTCGGGCTGGTCGTGCCGCATCTGGTGCGCTTGTCTTTAGGGAGCGATAACCGTTTGACGATTCCGGCGGCGGCGCTGGCGGGTGCGCTGTTCGTGATTCTCGCAGACACGATTGCCCGCACGGTGATTGCCCCGCGCGAATTGCCCGTCGGGGCGATTACAGCCTTGATCGGCGCGCCGCTTTTTATACTGCTGCTGAAAAGGGTTTAGCGATGCTCGAAGCGCGCGGAATCAGCGTCAACTACGGAACGCGCGAAGCATTGCGCGAAGTGAATTTGTGCGCCGTGCCGGGCGAGGTAACAGCAATCATAGGGCCGAACGGCGCGGGCAAGTCCAGCTTGATGCGCGCGCTCAACGGCAGTCTGGTAGTTGCGGGCGGCGAGGTATTGCTTGATGAAAAGCCTCTGCGCGATTACGCCAGACGCGAGATCGGACGCCGCATCGCTGTGGTCGCGCAGGAAGCGGAACTGCGCTTTCCCGTGACCGTCACGGAGTTTGTGCTTGGCGGGCGTTACGCTTGGTCAGACGCAAGGGCGTGGGGCTGGGAAACAGCGCGAGACATTGAGGCGGCACAACAGGCGTTAAGCGAAACGGAGTTGGAGATGTTCGCGGCGCGGCGCATGGATGAACTGTCGGGCGGCGAGAGACAGCGCGCTGTGATGGCGCGTGCGCTCGCCACCGAAGCAAATGTTTTTCTACTCGATGAGCCGACGGCGAATCTCGATCTCGCGCATCAGGCGGCGATGCTCAAGCTTGTGCGCGCGCGTTGCGACGAGCGACAAGCCGCCGCCATCGTCGTGACGCACGACTTGAATCTGGCGGCGGAGTTTGCGGATAGTGTGCTTTTGCTGAAGGCAGGAAAAACACTCGCAAGCGGCGCGGTGAACGAAGTGCTAACGCCCGAACTCTTGCGCGAAGCCTTCGACGTGCGCGTTTTGATCGACGCGCATCCGATCACGAAGAATCCGCGCGTCACACCTGTTTACGAAGCACGCCGATAATAACTTTGAGCAGATGCGAAGTGCGTATCGTTGGGCAGAGATTTGAGCGAATGTTATAATTACGGCACCGAAGTTACTTTGATCGATTCAGGCAAACTTATTTATGAAAAAAGGTTGGGAGGCTGTCATCGGCCTAGAGGTTCACGCGCAACTCGGCACGGAATCGAAAATATTCTGCGGCTGTTCGACGCGCTTCGGTGACGAGCCGAACGCAAACACATGCCCTGTGTGTCTGGGGTTGCCGGGCGCGCTGCCCGTTTTGAACAAGCGAGTTATTGAACTCGGCGCGCGCGCGGCGCTGGCGCTCGGGCTACGCATCAACGAGCGTTCGATCTTCGCGCGCAAAAACTATTTTTACCCGGACTTGCCGAAGGGCTACCAAATCTCGCAATTCGATAAGCCGTTTTCTGAACAAGGCGAGTTGGAAATTATGACTGCCGAACGCGATGAAGGCGGACACGCGCGCGAATGGAAACCGATGAAAATCGGCATCACGCGCCTTCATCTGGAAGAAGACGCAGGGAAAAACGTGCACGAAGGTTTGCCGGACGTGGATCGTTATTCCTACATTGACTTGAACCGCGCCGGAACGCCGCTCGCGGAGATCGTCACGGAGCCGGATTTTCGCACGTCATGGCAGGCTTATGATTACGTCAATCATGTTCGCCGCGCGCTGCAATGGGTCGGCGCAAGCGAGGCCGACATGGAGAAGGGAAATTTGCGCTGCGAAGCGAATGTTTCGGTGCGGCGCGAAGGCTCTACGGAGTTCGGCACGAAAGTCGAATTGAAGAATCTGAATTCCGTGCGTTTTATGCAGCGCGCAATCGAGTATGAAATCGAGCGCCATATAAATTTGATCGAAGCGGGCGGGCGCGTCGTGCAGGAAACTTTGCTGTGGGATGATCGCGCGAATGAAGCGCGTGCGATGCGCTCGAAGGAAGAGGCGCACGATTACCGTTATTTCCCGGAACCGGATTTGCCGCCGCTCGTCGTCACGAAAGAATTTATCGAGCGCGTGCGCGATGAAATGCCGGAGTTGCCGGATATGCGCCGCACGCGTTTTATGAACGAATATGAACTTTCGTACAACGATGCCGCGCAACTAACTTCAGATCGCGCGCTCGCCGATTATTATGAGCAAGCGGCGCGTGATTCAAATAATCCGCGCGCGGCAGCCAACTGGATCAAGACGGAATTATTGCGCGAGTTGGAAACAGCGAAACTCGACATCGAAGACTCGCGCATCGCGCCGGAAGGCTTGGGCGAACTAATACGCTTCATTGATAACGGCACAATCAGCGGCAAGCAAGGCAAAGATGTTTTGACGGAAATGTTCGCAAGCGGCAAAAGCGCGCGCGACATCATTAACGAACAAGGTCTTGTGCAGGTCAGCGACACGGGTGAGATTGAAAGCGTTATCAGCGAGGTCATCAACGCCAGCCCGCAGCAACTCGCGCAGTACCGCGCGGGCAAAGAAACGCTTTTCGGCTTTTTCGTCGGTCAGGTGATGAAAGCCTCGAAGGGAAAAGCGAATCCGAAAATAGTCAACGAATTGCTGCGCGAGAAACTCAACGAAAACAAGTAGGGAGAAACGATGAATCTTAAAGGCAAGACGGCGATTGTCACGGGCGGAACAAAAGGCATCGGGCGCGCCATCAGTGAAGCTCTTTTGCGTGAGGGCGTCAATGTCTGTATCAGCGCGCGGCACGCAAACGAGATTGAAGAAACCGTCCGCGCGCTCGGCGAAACGGGCGAAGGACAACTTACCGGCGCGGTGGCGGACGTGCGCGATTACGACGCAGTGAAGGCTTTGATTCAGCACGCCGTCGAAGAGTTTGGCGGCGCGGATATTCTCATCAACAACGCGGGCATAGGAAAGTTCGGGAAGCTCGAAGAAACATCGCCGGAAGATTTCCGCGCCGTGCTGGAAACGAATCTCTTCGGCGTTTTCTATTGTTGCCACGAAGCGATACCTGCGATGAAGAAGCGCGGCGGCGGCTACATCATCAATATCTCTTCGCTCGCCGGAACCAACGCGCATCCCAAAATGACCGCCTACAACGCTTCCAAGTTCGCCCTCAACGGATTAAGCGAAGCCCTCATGCAAGAGGTTCGTCAGGACAACATCAAAGTCAGTTACATCATGCCCGGCTCTGTCAATACGTATTTCAATGACGGCGAACCGGACGCTAATAACTCTTGGGAATTGCAGCCCGAAGACATCGCGCGCGTCGTCCTCAATCTATTGCATCACGACGAACGCAGCCTGCCGAGCCGCGTCGAAATTCGTCCGAGCAAGCCACCGCAGAAAACATAGCGCGAGGGAGACGGTCGAGCGTAATTTCTTTGCCGCAGATTATGTGGCGTTGAAGCGAGAGGAGAAAATAAATCGTGATTGATTTAGGCGCTTACAAAGAGAAGTTTGCTGAAAGCGGTCTGCGCATCTTTCGGCGTGCAGTTGACGAAGCGCGCCGTCGAAATCAGAACTACGTTTCAATCGGGCATATCATTCAGGCTGTGGCGCTGGAAGACGCGGCTGCGTTCGGCGGATTCTTGGAGAATTTGCGTGTATTTCATACCTCGAAATCCGGCTTAACGTCGCTGGTTGAAATGAAGATTGAAGAATTAGTTGAAAGCAGCCCGCGCTATGAAGGACACGGCGTGCGTCTCGACCCGGGTACGATTAAGTTATTGAAGCGTGCGTTGCGTAAGGCGCGAGAGCAGGGACGCGAACGAATCGAAGCAATCGATCTAATACAGTTGTTTACATACAAACCTTACGTCCTCTCTAACCAAACATCTCGCTTTGAGTGATGAGCAGTGCGCTCTTATACCATCACACCACTGCGTTATTTGCGCGTTGATGATTTAGATGCGAGGCATCAACGCATCGCGGGCGGCACAGACTAATTGTAAAGCATCGCCCGTCGTCGCGGCGTGAGCGGTGAGGTGTCCCATCTTGCGGCCTTTGTGCGGCTGGTGCTTGCCGTAGAGATGAAGCTTGACGTTTGGAAAGGCAGCGGCGGCGCGCCAGTCGGGTTCGCCTGCGTCCCACAGATCGCCCAAGAGATTCGCCATCGCCGCCGGACGAAGCAGTTCGGTTGAGCCGAGCGGCAATCCGCAGACGGCGCGCAGTTGCTGCTCGAATTGGCTCGTCACGCAGGCGTCAATCGTGAGATGCCCGCTGTTGTGCGGGCGCGGCGCGAGTTCGTTGACGAAAATCTGTCCATCGCGCGCGAGAAAAAATTCGACGCAGAGCACGCCGATGATTTGTAGTTGTTCAAGTATGCTGTGGGCTATTTCGGTGGCCTGTTGGCAGAGCGGCGCGGGTATGTTGGCGGGCGCAATCGAAGTGTCTAGGATGTGTTGGCGGTGGACGTTTTCGATGACGCCGTAATCGATTGTCTGATTATCTGCGCCGCGCGCGGCAACGACGGAAACCTCGCGTTCCAAGTCAACGAACTTCTCTAGCACCGCTTCTTCGCCATTAAGTGCTTGATACGCTTTTTCCGCTTCGGTTAATGATGTGATCCGCGTTTGACCTTTGCCGTCGTAGCCCCATCCGGCGGTTTTCAGCACGGCGGGAAATCCTAAAATCCTCAAGCCTTCGCGCAAGTCTTCGATGGAATTGACGGCATGAAAAGGCGTCATGGGAAAACCGCCTGCGCGTAGAAAATTCTTTTCACGCAAGCGGTGTTGTGTAGTGTGCAGGACGATGCCGCCGGGACGCACTGCGACATATTCGGAGACGACTTCGACGGTGCGTGCCGGGATGTTTTCAAACTCGAAGGTCGTCACGTCCACATCCTGCGCGAAACGACGCACAGCATCCAGATCGTCGTAGGACGCGGTGATTTCTACGTCCGCGACTTGGCCTGTGGGCGTGTCCGTTTCCGGCGAGAAGGTGTGAACGCGATAGCCCATGCGGCGCGCAGCCATGGCGAACATGCGCCCGAGTTGGCCGCTGCCGAGCACGCCGACAATTGCGCCGGGAAGAATCGTGCGCGTCACTGAAGCTTTGCTCCGAGAGCTTTTTGCGTTTGCGCTTCGCGGAATTCGCGCAATGTTTCGCGTAAGTGCGGGCGCTTGGCAGAGAGTATGCTGACGGCGAGAAGGGCGGCGTTGGTTGCGCCCGCATGACCTATGGCGAGAGTTGCGACGGGAATTCCGGCGGGCATTTGCACAATCGAGAGCAGGGAATCCATGCCTTTGAGCGCGCGGCTTTCGACGGGCACGCCGAGCACGGGCAACACGGTTTGCGCGGCGATCATGCCGGGCAAATGCGCTGCCCCTCCCGCGCCCGCGATGATTACTTCAATGCCGCGCGCTTCTGCTTCCAATGCAAACTCTGACATTAAAGCGGGCGTGCGATGCGCCGAGACGACGCGGCATTCGTGCGGCACTTTGAACTCGGTCAAGACTTCATCGGCGCGCCGCATCGTTTCCCAATCCGATGCGCTGCCCATCACGACGGCGACGAGCGGCAACACGGAAGGCGAAGGGCGAAGGATGGAAGCGGAATCCCTTTTCTCTTTTTTGGATTCAGGTACGGACGCCGCGCGCTTTGTTCTTCCAGTCTTCATCTTTCACCCCTTCGCCTTTATCTTTCTGCCTACTGTCCGGCGGCGAGGGAGTATCCGGCCTGTCCGTCGAAGGTGTAAAGATTTTCCGTTTTGATGAAATCGTAGCCCGCTTCGTTGAAGCGATTGAGCAGAGTGATGATTTGTTCGTGCTTGATGGATGCGCCGTCTGTTTGCGCCATAAAGCGGCAACGAAATTGATCGCTCAAGTGCGTTTCGGACATACCGCCGGGATAAACTTTAACGCCGCGATTGCTAATCATCACGAGCTTCAAATCTTTGCCGCCGAACTCTTTGATCGCATCGCCGAGTTTGTCTGCTTTGCCTTCCTTCCAATCGACGTATACGTCAGCGCCGACAAGCTCTTTTTTCTCTTTCGGGCGCTCTTGTTGTGAGCGGCTGGTCGTAGCAGTTTCGCCGCCTGATTTATAGGAAACTGCTTTGAGCGTTTGCGGCTTCTGTCCGAGTCTTTCGATAACGGCGTCGGCAAATTCGCGCGTGCCGACTTTTTGTTTGCTGACCGTTTCATCGTAGATGTCGTAAGTATGCACGCCGTCTTCGATGGCGCGCAGCCATGCGTTATGAACGCGCTCCGCGATGTCCGTTTGCTTGATGTGAACGAGCATCATTACTGCGCCGAGCAGCAGGCCGGACGGATTGGCGAGATTTTGCCCGGCGCGACGCGGCGCAGAACCGTGAATCGCCTCGAACATCGAAACGTGTTCACCGATGTTTGCGGAACCGGCGAGGCCGACTGATCCGGCGATCTGCGCGGCAACGTCCGACAAAATATCGCCGTAGAGATTCGGCATCACGATGACATCGAAGGCTTCGGGCGTGTCCGCCATCTTCGCCGCGCCGATGTCCACAATCCAGTGCTCGTTTTCGATGTTCGAGTATTCGGCGGCAATCTCGTCGAAGACCTTATGGAAAAGGCCATCGGTGATTTTCATGATGTTGTCTTTGGTGAAGCACGTCACTTTTTTGCGACTGTTATTGCGCGCATACTCGAAGGCATAGCGGACGATCTTTTCACAGCCGGGACGCGAAATATATTTCAGGCATTCGGTCATTTCTTCCGATTGACGATACTCGATGCCAGCATACAAGTCTTCTTCGTTTTCGCGGACAATGACGACATTCATCACAGGATGTTTGGTTTCGACAAACGGATAATAGGAAACGCACGGGCGCACGTTGGCGTAGAGGCCGAGAGTTTTGCGGACGGTGACGTTGAGGCTTTTGAAGCCGCCGCCTTGCGGAGTCGTAATCGGCGCTTTCAAGAAAACTTTGGTGCGGCGCAAGCTGTCCCACGCGCTCGGCTCGATGCCTGCGGTGTTGCCTGCGAGATAAACCTTTTCGCCGATGTCGATTGTTTCAATATCGAGCTTTGCGCCCGCCGCTTGAATAATGCGCAGCGTTGCGTCCATGATTTCCGGGCCGATTCCATCGCCGTGCGCGACGGTGATAGCAGTATTATTCGCCATGTTTCTTTGAGAACCTTTCAGTTATTATAAAATTTCCGCGACAGTGTATCACGACGTTTCCGCGCAGGTCAGCCTTGCAAACCGAAGCAGCAAACACAAAACTTCGCAGGCCATTGGGTGGTACAAATACGGACACGAATTTCGCTTGACCGCATCGCGCCAACAGTGCGAATGTTACGCCGCACTATTTGAATAATAAGGATGGAAGTAAAGATGAAGAACGCTCTCACTGCACTCCTTCTCACTCTGTGCTTGAATTATTATGCGCTGGCACAAACCAAAGACGCGCCCGCGCAACCTTCAGGCAAATCAAACAAGACGCAGAAAGCTGTCACGACGCAATCGCCAGAATTAACAGAGGCTGATGATTTGAGCGCACGGGTGCTCGTCCTTTATGGTGAACGCCAGTATGATAAGGCTTTATCGTTGGCAAAGCGCATTCTGGCTCTCAGGGAGAAATCTGTCGGCCAAGAAAATGAATTGACGGCGAACGCCTTATCTAATCTGGCTGCTATATATGCAGCAAAAGCAGAATACCGCGAATCTGAAACGCTTTATAAACGCGCTCTTAAAATTTTAGAAAGGAGCGCGGGAGAAGATAGTTTCAAAGTAAGTGTGGTATTTGAAAATTATGCTTTCGTGCTTTTCGCTGTCTTTGATTACAACAAAGCCGAGTCGTCTTACCAGCGCGTGTTATCAATTAGAGAAAAGGTTTTGAAACCCGAAGACGAAAATTTGACGCGCGCTATTTATAACCTTGCACAATTCTATTCGGCAAAAGGCGAATACGAAAAAGCAGACTCTTTTTATCAACGACTCATAACTATCAAGGAGAAAACACACCAGCCGAAAAGCCCTGAACTCATCAAAGCTTTTGATGATTACGCGTGTTTAATGTTGAAGAAAAAACAGGAGGATAAAGCAAGGGAAATATTGTCTCGTAACCATAACGTTGTATATAAAAAGCCTAGGGATTCGGATGGAAACATCACCAGTGAAGTTCTTAACGGTAAAGCCCTTAACAGACCAGAACCCGTTTATCCCGCAATTGCTAAAGCGGCGCGCCAGCAGGGAGTTGTTCCTGTGCAAATCTTTGTTGATGAAGCCGGAAATGTTACTTGTGCTGCGGCTATAAGCGGGCCTCCGTTATTAATTAAATCGGCGGAGCAAGCGTCTTATCAAACGCGGTTTTCGCCGACACTTGTGTCAGGCCAGCCAGCTTTTGTTGTGGGACTCATTACGATGAGCTATTCAATAAGATAGTGGTTAAGATGTTGTTGAAGTGAATCTGATGCGAGCCGTATTGCAGCGCGTCACGAGAGCGTGTGTCAGAGTCGAAAATGAAATTGTCGGCGAGATTGGCGGCGGTCTCGTTGTGCTGTTAGGTATTGCGCGCGATGATGCGTTGACGGACGCGAAGTATCTGCTGGATAAGATTGTGAATCTGCGCATTTTTGATGATGCGGAAGGGCGCATGAATGATTCGGTGATCGAAGCGGGCGGCGCGTTATTGGTGGTGTCGCAGTTTACTTTGTATGGCGATGCGCGGCGGGGGCGGCGTCCGTCTTGGTCTGACGCGGCAGCGCCGGAAGCGGCGGAACCTTTGTACGATTTCTTTGTCGGGGAAGTGCGAAAACTTGTGCCGCATGTGGCGACGGGGAGTTTCCGGCGTGAGATGCAAGTCGAACTCGTGAACGATGGCCCTGTGACGATATTACTCGATAGCCGAAAGCAATTTTGAGTTGGAGCAGTATCAAGGTAATGTGCGGAACGAAACATTGACGAATCAAACGGGAGAAAAAGTTTGCTGAAGAAACGATGGTCGAATAATTTATTTGATGCGATTAATGGCGTGCGTGGGCGTTCATCGCTTTTGATTCTTTGTGTGATTGCGTGTGCGCTGTTGCTCGCCTCGTGTGGCGGCAAAGATAAAACGGAGTCGAAGGATTTCGATGCAGCAGATGAAGGCGACGCGACGCAGAACGCGAGCGTGAAAAAGAATGTCAAGCCGCAGGCGGATGCGGAAGCGGCGGTGATCGAAACGGACTACGGCAAAATCGTCATAGAGCTTTACCCGAATCTCGCGCCGAACATGGTGGCGCGCTTCAAGCAACTCATCAAGGAAGGCTTTTATAACGGCACGACGTTTCATCGCGTCGATCCGGGCCTAGGGATTATTCAGGGCGGCGATCCGTTATCGAAGGATGACAACCCGGAAAATGACGGGCAGGGAAGTTCACAGTATCCGAACGTCGCAGCAGAGTTCAGCGATGTGCCTTACGAGCGCGGAACAGTCGGAGCAGCGCGCGCCGCTTCGCCGGATTCGGCTAACTCACAATTCTATATCACGCTCAAACGGCAGCCTGCTTTCGATCAAAGATACACGGTCTTCGGGCGCGTCGTTGATAATCAAAGCTTGAACAATGCGGACGTGATTATGAACGCTCCGACGGCAACTGGTACAGAGCGTCCGGCGGATAAAATTGTTATCAAGAGCGTTACGCTGCAACCGCGCGCCAACTTCGGCTCATGAAGCGGCGCTCACATTGTTATTCAGAAATTTCAGGGTCGAATGGGAAAGGGCAGCGCAATTAGACGCTGCCTTTCTCTTTTGAAATCTGTAACGCCGTGCTTAGTCCGTGCGAGCAAAGTGAGTTCGCACGTTTGCTGTGCCGACTGCTTCGGTCAAATTGTATCGTCGTCGGTTTTTGAGCTTTCGTTTAGCTCGTAGCGGTCACGGTCGCGTGCGTCGATCTTGCCGATGAAATCGAGTTCTTCGTTGTCCTCAAAATTGACGCCGACGGCGTGCGCGTTTTCTTCGACATCGGATTGATCCGGCGTCGGATTGTCGCCACCGACTGATTCTTCGCCGCTATCGTTGACGTCTTCCCATGACGCATCTATGTCGCCGCCTGAATCGGCGGGCGATGAAGCGTTGTTATCACGCAGGCGTTGCGCTAGCTTTTCCGAATCCTTCGGCGCGCGCGAAATCTCTTCTTCCATAAACTGTTCGATGGCAGGATCAGGCACGTAGTCCGGGTTGTTGCTCAAATACTCTGTGTTGTCAGGCTTCTTTTTCGACATGCTTTCTCGTCTCCTCGTGGTCTTCTCACAGGTGCAGCAAAAGTTGTTGTTGAATGTTCGAGAACTATAACAAATGGTTTCGGGAAACGACAATTCAAGAGCGTCGCAGCACGGCAAACGCCCATGCGCCGTAGAGCTTGCTTGACGTTTCAGGAGGCGCGCCATACACTGAACTTCGTTACGCTCCACTCTAAATTTACCAATTGTCTTCGACATATTTCAGTTACTAAGAGCGCGCTCGAAGACTGACTTGAACGCATAAAAACATGCCGCATAATCTCTTTCAATCACTGCAAAACTTCGACGCTGGAAAGAATCGCGCCGGACAATTTTATTCTCTTCCGCAACTAGAGCAGCAGGGACTCGGCGCAATCTCCAAGCTGCCGGTAAGCCTTCGCATCGTGCTCGAATCCGTGCTGCGTAATTTCGATGGCAAGAAGATTCGTGAACAAGACGTGCGCGCGCTCGCTAATTGGAAGCCGCAGGCCGAGCGCACGGACGAGATTCCGTTCATCGTCGCGCGCGTGCTGTTGCAGGATTTTACGGGCGTGCCGCTGCTCGTCGATCTCGCGGCGATGCGTTCGGCTGTCAAGCGTCTCGGCAAAGAAACGGGCATCATCGAGCCGCTCGTCCCCGTCGATTTAGTGATTGACCATTCCGTGCAGGTAGATTATTCGAGCACGCCGGACGCTTTTATGATGAACATGGAAATGGAATTCAAACGCAATCGCGCGCGTTACCAATTCCTGAAATGGGGAATGCAAGCCTTCAATGGTTTCAATGTCGTGCCGCCCGGAATCGGCATTTGTCATCAAGTCAATCTGGAGTATCTCGCCAAAGGCGTGCAGGAAAAGGATGGCATCTTTTATCCGGATACGCTTGTCGGAACGGATTCGCACACGACGATGATTAACGGTTTGGGCGTCGTCGGTTGGGGCGTCGGCGGCATCGAAGCGGAAGCGGGAATGCTCGGCCAGCCCGTTTACTTTTTGACGCCCGATGTCGTCGGCGTTCATTTGTCCGGGCAGTTGCGCGAAGGCGTCACGGCGACTGATCTTGTACTGCGCATTACGGAGATGCTGCGCGCGGCGAAAGTCGTCGGCAAGTTCGTCGAGTTTCACGGGACGGGCGCGGCGAGCTTGTCCGTCACAGACCGCGCGACCATCGGCAATATGTCGCCGGAGTACGGCGCGACGATGGGTTTTTTTCCAATTGACGAAGAGACTTGCAAATACTACGCGGCGACGGGACGCAGCGAGGAACAGGTGGAAGCCGTCCGCAGTTATTTCAAAGCGCAGAATTTATTCGGAATGCCGCGAAAGGGCGAGATTGAATACAGCCAATTATTTGAACTCGACTTGAGTGAAATCGTGCCGGGCGTCGCGGGGCCGAAGCGTCCGCAGGATCGTATTAATCTGACGGACTTGAAGGAACGTTTTACGGAGTTGCTGCAAAAGCCTGTCAGCGAAAACGGCTACAACAAATCAGAGAAGGAGTTGGGCAAGCGCTTTCACACGCGCATCGGCGTCGAAGCGACAATGAATGTGGCGGCGACTGTCGGCAGCGGCGGCGCGGCAAATTCCGTGACGGCGACGGCGAGCGGCACCGGCGCGCTTTCGGGCGGAGGCGCGCAGGAATCCGAAAGCGTCCCGCAGGGCGCAGGCAACACGAGCGAGAAGGACACGAGCACGCTCACCGAAATCGAGATGATGAACAATCGCCCGACGCCGACGCGCATAGAAGAAATTCCGCTCGAAGAATTTCCGAAGGGTGTCGTCGATTTAGGACACGGCGATGTGTTGATCGCGGCGATTACATCCTGCACCAACACTTCAAATCCGAGCGTGATGCTCGCCGCCGGGCTTCTTGCGAAAAAGGCTGCCGAACGCGGTTTGAAAGTGCGCCCGTCTGTCAAGACTTCGCTTGCGCCCGGCTCGCGCGTCGTCACGGATTATCTGGAGCGAACAGGGCTGCAACCTTATCTGAACGAACTAGGCTTTAACCTCGTCGGCTACGGCTGCACGACGTGCATAGGGAATTCCGGCCCCCTCGATCCGCGCATAGAAGAAGTCGTCAACCACAACGATCTCATTGCGGCGAGCGTGTTGTCGGGCAATCGCAATTTTGAAGCGCGCGTGCATCAAAGCATCAAAGCGAATTTTTTGATGAGTCCGCCGCTCGTCGTCGCCTTCGCGCTCGCCGGACGTATCAACATCGACATGGCGAGCGAGCCGCTCGGCAAAGGCACTGACGGGCAGGACGTTTATCTGCGCGACATCTGGCCGAAGATGGAAGAGATAAACGAACTCTTGCGCGCGGCCTTCGATCCCGAAACTTACCGCAAACTCTACGGCGACTTTACGGAACAGAATCCGCTGTGGAACGACATCCCGACGAGCACGGGCGACGTTTATGATTGGGATTCGCAGTCAACGTATATTCAAGAGCCGCCATACTTCGAGAAGTTCAGCATGAGCGCGGGCAGCCTGTGCGACATCAAAGCGATGCGCCCGCTCGCCATCTTCGGCGATTCCGTGACGACGGATCACATCAGTCCTGCGGGCGCAATCAAACCGAAATCTCCCGCCGGACAATACTTGCAACTGCGCGGCGTCCACGTCGAAGATTTCAATTCCTACGGCTCGCGTCGCGGCAACGATAAAGTGATGGTGCGCGGCACGTTCGCCAACGTGCGCATCAAGAATCTGATGATGCCCGGCACAGAGGGCGGCGTCACAGTGCTCGAACCTGTCGGCGAGCAATTGAGCATCTATGACGCTTCGGTGAATTATCAAGCGGCGGGCATCCCTCTCGTAGTCATCGCCGGGCAAGAGTACGGCACAGGCAGTTCGCGCGATTGGGCTGCAAAGGGAACGCGTCTTTTGGGCGTCCGCGCCGTCGTCGCCGAAAGCTTCGAGCGCATACACCGCAGCAATCTCGTCGGCATGGGCGTGCTGCCGTGCCAGTTCAAGGAAGGCACTAACGCGCAAACACTCGAACTCGACGGCACGGAAATCTTCGATGTCATCGGCTTGGAAAACGGCACTGTCAAACCGCGTCAGGATGTGACGCTCGTAATTCATCGCGCGAACGGAGAGACGCAGGAAGTGCCTGTTACTTTGCGCATCGACACGCCGATTGAAATCGATTATTACCAGCATGGCGGCATTCTGCCCTTCGTATTGAGGCAGTTGCTGGCGCAGGAAGAACAAAGCAGCAGCGCGGAAAAATCCTAGCGCTTACTTTGGTGTTATTGAACCGCACGCGTATGAGCGCGCGTGTTGAGGAATGAAAGCATCTGCTTCGCGGAACATGCTTTGCGCGGACGGATGCTTTTGCTTTGCGCGGATGAACACGATTTTTTTTACAACGTGCGGCGTCGCCGTTCTGCTGCTGGTCGTTTATGACATCTACGCGACGATTCTACATGCGCGTGCGCGTTCCGGCCCCGTCGGTGAAAGACTCAATCGCAGTGTCTGGCGTGCGGCGCGGTTCATCGCTTTTAAGCTGCCGCGCCAGCGTCGCCATAGATTTCTTAATCCCGTCGGGCCGCTCTTGCTGCCGCTGTTGATTATCGTGCTTATCATCATGCTCGTCTTAGGATTCGCGTTAATTTACTTGCCGCGAATGCCCGCGCACTTTGCGATCAATCCGGCTTCGGCGAGCACCGGAAGCCTCGTCGAAGCGATTTACTTCAGCGGCGTTACCTTAACGACTGTCGGCTACGGCGACATTGCGCCGCGTGCCGTTGATGTGCGCTTTAGCGCGCTCGTCGAATCGGCATCAGGCTTCGCTTTAATCTCGCTCGCCGTCACATACCTCATCACGGTGTACAGCGCATTGGAGCGCAAGCGCGCCGTCGCACTTTCCTTTTATCATCAGGCGGAGGAAGGCGCGAACGTCGGCAGCTTTATCGCGCATCACTTCGTCGCGGGAAAATTCTACGGCCTAGACGCAACACTGCGCGCGGCATCGCGTGATCTGCAAGAACTGCTCGAATCGCATATAGAGCATCCGGTCATACATTATTTTCATCCCGTGCAGGTTTACAAAAGCTTGCCGCGCGTGCTGTTTTTGGCGCTGGAAACATGCGTGGTGATTCGCTCTTGTCTAGACCCGGAAGAGTATGCGGCGATGCACGATCACCCGGAAGTGCGAACGCTCGAAGCGACTGTGCGGCATGTGCTGGATGAACTTGTGCGTTCGCTCGGTTTGGAGAGACGGACGCGCCGCCGCACCGAAACAAAGTTCGATGAATCGAAACGCTGGCGCGTGCGTTACAGGCAAACTTTGCGGCAGTTGAAATCGGCGGGCATTAAAACGCGCGTCGATGTGGATGCGGGGCTGGAAGAATACGGCGGGCGGCGCGAGGATTGGGAAGCGCAACTGCATCGCTTCGCCACATATCTGGGCTATGATTGGGATGAAGTGACGGGCGACGCAGGGCTGCAATACGCGGCAAACGAAAAACTGGAAACGCCGCGCATCGACACTGCGCCGTGAACAAAATCTTTCCAAGCACAGCCGCATCGGGATTTTCAATTGCAGCAAAAAGCAAAGCCTGCCGTCCATTAGATAGAACGGCAGGCTTTTGCACTGACTGTGCAATGGATAGGTTTATTTATCCGACTTGCCTTCGAGCCGATCCATCAGCGAATCATAGTAAGCCTGCGCCGCCGCGTCGTTCGGGTTCTGCTCCGCCAATTCGTTGGCGATGCGAAGGGCGTCATACCACACGCCGTACTCCTCGAAGATATGCGCCTGCCGCAAGCGATCCTGCACCGTCTTTGGCGCTGTCAAATTGCTTTTCGCCAGCGCCGTTTTTAGTTGCAGCGCATCTGCGCCCGTGAGCACAAAAAAATTGACGGACTTTCCTACGTCCATGCCTTTGCCGTTGGGCGCAGGCGTGCCGACGCACCATGAATAAAGCTTGCCGGGAACAAGCGGTTTCGCCGTCGTCGGGTAAATCAATTGCGCTGCCGCCGCTTCTGTTTCAAATACAACCGGAGCCTTCGGGTTGAGATACACGTCTCCGTCATAAAGCGTGAAGTGATAAGCCTTCGTGCCGAAGATGGGTTCCCATTTGAACATCGGGTGCGAATCGAACGCGAGACCTTCGAGCGGAGCATCGGGCTTGCGTCCGTCGCCGACGCCGCGCGTCGATCCGGCGGCAATCAAACGGCTCGAAGCATCCTTGCCAGCGTATTGTTCAAAGCCGCGCGCGCCGGACGCGGGCTTCGGCAAAGGCTTGCGTTGCGCTTGCGCGGCGGAAACAAAACCGCAGGTAAAAATTACAGCCGCGAGCGTGATAATTGCGCTACGTGAAATTCGTTGCGCGGCGTGATGTGCGAGGGGGATTGACTTAAACATATCGAATACCTTCCTTTTCTTAACTAGAGCAGTGGAGCAGTAAAGCTCGGATTTGATGTTCAGCGAGTGTGTTTTGCGCAAAATACGCGTTGCTTGCGAGGGAAAGTTTTAGCCGACAATCGCGCCCTTGAAACGCTTTTGCGTCTGTGTTGAAGTACGATACGGCAAGCAGGAAAAGTATGTCAATAGTGTGAAGAACTGTTGACAAATTTTAAGCCGGGCGGTAAAGTTCCTTTTTCTTGGTTCGATCCAGGATTAACCTCGCTCGCCATTGTGTGCGATGTGCTCCCGGTAATCGGCAATTATTTGCTCTGCAAACAATTGTTCCGGTTCGAGGCGCACACGAATCGCCCGCAACTTGCTATTGTCATAGGCCGCTGTTTTATCTGCTAAGTGCGGTAGTAACCGTTAACGCCAGTCAGAACAAAGTTTCGGACGATCAAAACCGGCGAATAATGTTTGGGCGCTTCGCGTCTCCAACGTCTTTTCTCATTTTGACCTACCTTAATTTCATGCACGTTTGCTTTAACCGCCCCGCTCACCGCTTCAGGAGTCGCAACTAATGCCTCGCCGCAAAACCCTTCGTATCATCGGCATTGTCAGTTCAGTTTTATTGCTGGCGGCGCTCGTCGTCGGCATGATCGCCGCGAGCGCGCACGGCGGTTTATTCGTCCTCGCACCACAACAAAACGGCGCGACGGGCGGCAAGGGCGCTTCGCAAATAAGCGCCAGCGGCCCTCCCGGTCAGTTCTCCTGCACTCCGCCGCCCGCCGGCATGGTCGCGTGGTATCCGGGCGACGGCAACGCCAGCGACATTCAAGGCGGCAACAACGGCACGGCGAACGGCGGCGTCAGCTTCGTTCCGGCTAAAGTCGCCGAGGGCTTCCAGACTTCAAACGGCGGGTTTGTACGTGCGCCTGATTCGCCCGCCCTGCGTCCAAGCATGGTCACCGCCGATGCGTGGATCAAGAGAACAGGGTCACCGGGATCGTACAGGTACATCATAAGCAAATCTCTCGATGGCGGAAGAGGCTCGTATGCTTTTTTCACCGGCGGATCAGGCGGAATTTTTTTCTATGTTGCCCTATAGAGCGGCGATGTTTTGTCGCCCGATGGTGGGACATCCATCTATGACGGAAACTTCCATCACGTCGCCGGAACCTACGACGGCAGTTTTGTCAGGCTGTACTTGGACGGCGTTCAGGTAGGCAATGGCACACCCGCGAGTAGCGCGATACGCTACGACAACAGCTTCCAGAATGGCGACCTGTTCATCGGGAATTTCGACACCGGCACCGGCTTCGATTTGTCCGCAGTGATTGACGAAGTGGAAATCTTCAGCCGCGCGCTTTCGCAAGCGGAGATTCAATCAATCGTCAACGCCGACAGCGCGGGCAAATGCAAAAACGCGGCGGCGTTCCTGACAGTCACGAATACGAACGACAGCGGCACAGGCTCTTTGCGCCAAGCAATTATTGACGCCAATGCAACGCCCGGCACGCAGACCATTGCCTTCAACATTCCCGGCACGGGCGTGCAGACAATTACGCTCACCTCTGCTTTGCCGGACATCACTGACCCCGTCATTATCGACGGCACAACACAACCGGGCTACAACGGCGCGCCGCTCATCGAACTGAAGGGCGCGGGTGCCGACGGACTGCACATCACAGCCGGTAACAGCACTGTACGCGGCCTTATCATCGACGGATTTGGCGGCAACGGAATCGTGTTGCAAACGGGCGGCAGTAACACCATTCAAGGTAATTACATCGGTACTAATTCAAGCGGCACTGCTGCTTCCGGCAATGGCGGCAGCGGCATCGAGATTTACGATTCGTCCGACAACATTATCGGCGGCACGACTGCGGCAGCACGCAATATTATTTCCGCCAATGGTGGAAACGGAATCGAGATCGCAACAGGCGCGGTGCAAGGCGTTTCAGACAGAAACATTATTCAAGGCAATTACATCGGCACAGACGCCGCCGCAAGCAACAATGCCGCCCTCGGCAACGGCGGCGCAGGCGTTTCTATTACCAACGGCAACAATAACACTGTCGGCAACCGTGGTAGCAATCCTGTGGCAGGCGCGGGCAACATCATCGCCTTTAATGGAACAACAGCTTCAGCTACCGGCGTGCATGTTTTTTCGGGCACGGGCAATGCCATTTTGTCTAATTCCATTTTCTCAAATAGCGGCTTGGGTATTGATCTGGGCGGCGTCGGCGTCACTGCTAACGACGCGGGCGACGCCGACACGGGCGCAAATAATCTGCAAAACTTCCCCGTGCTCACGTCCGCTTCATTTAGCAACAACATCATCACGATTCAAGGCACGCTCAACTCTACGCCGAACACGACCTTCCGCCTCGAGTTCTTCGGCAATCCAACTTGCGGCACTTCGGGCAACGGCGAGGGACAGTTCGACAGAGGCGCGCAAAACGTTACAACCGACGGGAACGGTAATGCCAGCTTTACCCAGAACGCGACAGTTATCTCCGGCGGCGGCGTGATCACGGCGACAGCTACCGATCCAAACGGCAACACTTCGGAGTTCTCCGCCTGCCGTCAGGTCACTTCACCGCTGCCGCAGGTCGATCTCGCGCTGACCAAAAGCGATGCGCCCGATCCTGTGATGGTCGGCAGCGCTTTGACTTATACCTTGAACGTAAACAACGGCCCGTCTCCTTCGGGTACGCCTCAGGCCGATAACGTTGTGGTCAGCGATTCCTTGCCGTCAGGCGTGAGGTTCGATTCGGCAACGGCATCGCAAGGCACTTGCACGCAGTCAAATGGCACAGTTACCTGCGCTCTCGGCACGGTCGGCAGCTTCGGCAGCGCGAGCGTGACCATCAACGTCACGCCGCTTACACTGGGTACAATCACGAACACGGCAACGGTCACAAGCGACAATACGGATTCCAACACCGCAAACAATACTGCGACGGCGACGACCACCGTTCAAAATCCGAGTATCACCGTCACCAACACGAATGATTCCGGCACAGGCTCTTTGCGGCAGTCGATTCTTACATCCAATGCCAGCACAGGGACAGTAGAAACCATCAATTTCAATATTCCTGTTCCGAGCGGAAGCCCTCCTCCTCCTGCGAACACGCCGCGCACGATTACTCCGTTAAGCGCACTTCCGACGATCACCGATCCCGTCATCATCGACGCGACGACGCAGCCGGGCTATTCAGGCACGCCGATCATCGAGTTGAATGGTGCGAGCGCGGGCAGCGCCAACGGCCTCATCATCTCCGCCGGTAACTCGACGGTGCGCGGCCTTGCGATTAACCGTTTCAGCTTCCATGCAATCCAGATTCAGACAAACGGCGGCAATACCATCACGGGCTGTTACATAGGCACGGATACTTCCGGCACCTCTGCGCTTGCGAATGGCCAAGACGCCGTTTACGTTTTAACTGCCAATAACACAATCGGCGGCATAACAACGGGCGCGGGCAATCTTATCTCCGGCCACGCCTCTTTTAACGCGGGCATTTACCTCAATACCGGCGCAAGCGGAACCATTGTGCAGGGTAATCGCCTCGGTACGAACGCCGCCGGTACAGCCGCCATCCCGAATGGTTTCGGCATTGTTGTCTTCAGCGCCAATAACACAATCGGCGGAACGTCTGCGGGCGCGGGCAATCTCATTTCAGGCAACAGCAACACCGGCTTACAACTCAACGGCAGCAGCAGCACCGGCAACGTCGTGCAGGGCAATCTTATCGGCACGGAAATTGACGGCACAGTTGCTGTGAAGAATACCAATAACGGCGTCCAGATCATTTCCGCAGCATCGAATAACCTGATCGGCGGAACGCCTGCGGCGGCACGCAACATCATCTCCGGCAACGGATTAAACGGCGTCGGAATTCAAGCGTCGTCCGGCAACACGGTGCAGGGCAACTACATCGGCACAGACTTGACCGGCACAACTGCGGTGCCTAACCTCTTCTCCGGCGTCAACATCTTCGGGCCGTCGAGCAACGGAAACACCATCGGCGGAGCGACTGCCGCAGAGCGCAACGTCATCTCCGGCAATTCCGGTCGCGGCGTGATCCTTCAATCGTCGGCTCTGAACAATCTTATCAAAGGAAATTACATCGGTGTTGCCGCCGACGGCACAAGTGCTTTAGGAAACACGGGCGCGAACGGCTTCGGCGTCCTCATTATTCAGTCGAGCAGCAACAATACCATCGGCGGAACGAATGCCGGAGAAGGCAACGTCATCGCCTACAACGCCAGCATTGGCGTCGTCATCGGCTCGTCCGTGACCGGAACTCGCATCCAGCGCAATTCCATCTACTCGAACTCGCAACTCGGCATAGACCTGAACGCCGACGGCGTGACCGCCAACGACACGGGCGACGCAGATACGGGCGCGAACAATCTGCAAAATTATCCGGTGTTGACTTCCGTCACTTATTCGGGCGGCAATGCTTCTGCGCAAGGCACTTTCAACAGCGCAGCCAGCGCAACGTATCAACTCGAATTCTTCTCGAACCCGACATGCGATCCGTCCGGCTTTGGTCAGGGTAAAACATACTTAGGCAGCCAGAGCGTGACAACCGATTCAAGCGGCAACGCTGTCTTCAGCGTTACACTTGCCAATGCTCCCGCCGGGCAACCGATCACCGCAACGGCGACTGATGCGAACGGCAACACTTCGGAATTCTCCGCGTGCCGCTCGACAGTCGCAGCGCCAACGACATTCACCATTTCCGGGCGCATCACGGACGGATCGACTAACGGCGTTAGCCGTGTCACCGTTACCTTAAGCGGTTCATCTTCCGCCACGACGACCACCGATGCGAGCGGCAACTATTCATTTGCGAACCTTGCGGCGGGCGGCACCTACACCGTTACGCCTTCGCTCTCCGGCTTCACGTTCACGCCGCCGAGCGCGCAGTTTAGTAACTTGCAAGCCAACCAAGCCGCGAACTTCACCGCCGCGTCGTCAAATCAAGGCACGCTGTTGACCTTTACGGAACTTCCGTTCCAGCCCGTCAACGGACTCACGACGAATGGCGTGACGTTTGGCTTCACACTTAACGGCACTGCTTCGACCGACGCCAATTATAATTCCGGCGGCCCCGGTCAGGGCACGTTCGTCAATGATCCGTCGCTCGAAGGCAACGCCAACGGCACGCTCACCTTGACCTTCGCGCAACCGACCCAAACCTTGCAGTTCGGCGTCGCTTTGAGCACCGGCCTGACGCTCAATCCCGGCTTCACCGTCCAACTGTTCGACGCGAATAACAATCCGCAAGGCACGTTCCCCGTCACCACGACGCGACAGGCTTCCGGCTTCACCGAAAATCAATTCACTTATTCCGGCGCGCCCATCACGCGCGCCGTCATTACCTTCAACTTCCCGAATGGGCGCTTCGCCTTTGATAATTTGCGCTTCGGCTCCGCTCCCGCTTCGGCAAATTCCATCGCTACTCCGGCGGGCAACAACATCACCGTGCAAGTCGGCACGACGACCATCACCTTCGAGCGCGTCACCGCCTCCGGCATCACGACCGTGACGCCGATTAGCTCGGCGTCCGCCGGAACTCCGCCCAACGGCTACACCATCGGCGATACGAGTGTTGCCTACGACATTACGACAACCGCCGTCTTCACGGGCAACGTCGTCGTCTCCGTGATGACGACGGCCGTCAACGATGCGAACTTCTTCGCCCTGACGCGCCTCTTGCACGGCGAAGGCGGCACGCTCGTTGACCGCACGATTTTACCGCCCGACGCGCCCGCACCCGATTTCGCCAATCGTCGCGTCAGCACCCGTGTCACATCGCTCAGTCCGTTCGTCACCGCGCAAGCTCCCTCGCCTACTCCGACGCCGACACCTACGCCGACGCCGACACCTACGCCAACTCCGAGGCCAACGCCTGCTCAGACTTTCACGATTACGGGTCGTGTAACGGACGCAAATAATGCGGGCATCAGCGGCGTCAGCATTACGCTTATCGGTTCGCAATCCGGCGTTGTCACAACAGACGCGAGCGGCAATTATTCGTTTGCTAATCTCGCGGCGGGCGGCAATTACACCGTCACTGTGGCGAGAACAAACTTTACCTTTAGCCCGACAAGCCGCTCCTTCAGTAATCTTCAGAGCAATCAGACGGCGAGTTTCGCGGGCGCGCTCGCCAATCTCTCCGCCAGCGGACGAGTTACGGACGCAAGCGGCAACCCGATCCCGGACGTTGACGTTGTCTTGAGCGGCGCAGGCTCGCAGGCCACTAAAACAGACGCGGCCGGTAACTACGCTTTCACAACTATTGTCGCGGGCAGAACCTATACCATCACGCCCTCGAAGGATTCTTATACCTTCGCGCCGACGAACAGCGTGCTTTCCAATTTCAGCAGCGACAATAACGCGCTGAATTTCGTCGGCACGTTTAATCCGAACACGCCGCCCTTTAATCCGAGCGAGAGCTTTGACGGCACGCAGCGCGATCCGACGAAGTTTAATTTAGGCACATTATCAACCGGCGGTGCCGCCTTCGATCCGTTGGTTACGGTTACGCAGGTCAACGGAACGCTGCAGATCACTCCCCGCGCGGGCATTGATGACGCAAGCTTCAACGGCTATGTTTCCGTGCGCGGAATAGATTTAACGGAAGTGCCGACGGTTAGCGTGGAAGTCGTTCAGCCCGCAACCGGCGAAGGCGCACAAACAATCTTCGGCGCTGGCAACGATGCAAATACCTTCTATCGCTTTATCGTTACCAACGACCCTTCAGACATCACCAACATCAACGGCAAAAACAATCTGCAAACGAAAGATAGCTCTGCCTCGACGCCGACACTCAATTTCCAGAGCAGTTTGAACGGAACCAAGTTTGCCGCTAACATTCCGTACAATCCTGTGTCGCACCGTTTCTGGCGTTTGCGCTTTGATGCGACGCTGCCGCGTATGTTCTTTGAGACGAGTCCCGATGCCAAGGCGTGGACAATTCAATTCTCGTCTGCCATCGGCAATAGCGTCACGTCGCTTGTCTCAGAGCTTTCAGCAGGAACAATCAAATCGAGTTCCAATGTCGGCGCGGCTATCTTCGATAACTACGGTGTCGCTTCGCCCGTCGGAGTGCAATTTGCCGCGCCGTCCTTCAGCGTCTTGGAAAACGCGGGCAGCGCCACGATCACAGTGATACGCACAGGCAATTCGGAAAGCCCTGCGGCTGTCGATTTCAGCACATCGGACGGCACGGCCACTGCTGGCACGGATTACACCGCCGTGAACGGCACGCTGCGCTTCGCTGCCGGTGAAACGAGCAAGAGTTTCAGCGTCCCGATCATCAATGATTCCATTTCCGAGCCGGATGAAACCGTCAATCTGACGCTCACGAACAATGTCGGAACGGCGCTCGGCGGAATCTCTAAGGTTACGCTGACGATTATCGACGACGACAACCGGCAAACGAACCCGATTGACGACGCGCGTTTCTTCGTTCGTCAGCAGTATCTGGATTTCCTTAACCGCGAACCGGATACGGATGGCTTTAATTACTGGGTCAACGGCATCTTGAATTGCGGTGCGGACGCGAAGTGCGTCAGCACGCGCCGCTTAGATACTTCCGCAGCCTTCTTTATGTCGCAGGAATTTCAGGACACAGGCTCGTTCGTCTACCGCTTCTATAAAGCGACGTTCGGCGTGCGCCCGAGCTTCGCGCAGTTTATGGCAGACCGCGCGCGCATTATCGGCGGCGGCAATCTGGAAGCGAGCAAGCAAAGCTTCGCGGCTGATTTCACTGGCCGCCCGGATTTCAAGAGCCGCTACGACAACATGACCGAAGCGCAATACGTCGATGCGCTCTACGCCAACGCCGGAGTGAAACCGGGTTCCGAAGAACGCACGGCCTTGATTATCGGCCTTTTGACAAAGCGGGGAACGCGCGCCAGCGTGCTTCAGCAGATTGTCGCCAATGAGCAATTCATCGCCAAGGAATTCAATCCGTCGTTCGTTTTAGCCGAATACTTCGGCTACTTGAGGCGCGACCCCGACGAAGCGGGCTATCAATTCTGGCTCAACGTTTTGAATAACAAAGTGCCGGGCAACTACCGCGCGATGGTCTGCGCCTTTATCACTTCGGCGGAATACCAGTTCCGCTTCGGCTCCGAGCGAACGCGCACCGACGCCGAATGCGCGAAATGAATCTGCTTAAGTGCAGCACAAAAGTTAGTCGCTAAAGATGAGTGGACAATGAATGCGAGGCGTCTGAAAGTAATCTGATATAGCGAATATTCCGGTAACGCTCGCGCCGTTTATCACTCATTGTTTTTAGCGATCTTTTAATTGTTCCAGCACAGCCCTCGCACGCTGAACTCTTCGGTTTTAATGCTTTTTTGCACAGACGGAGGAAGTTATACATGCGCACCCCCACAGGAGTTCGCGCGCGTTTGGCCTTGCTGTTAATACTCGCGCCGCTACTGGTTTACATGGCGTTTTCGTCATCCTCATCGAGCGCGCAGGACACCGTGACAGGTGCCTTCGAGGGAACTGTCACCAATAGTCAAACCGGCGCAGTCGTGGCCGGAGCCGTCGCGCAAATCATCAATAAGCAAACAGGGCTTGCCATTACAAAGCGCTCCGATTCGCGCGGGCGTTTTTATCAAGGCCTGCTTAATCCCGGCATCTACACGATACGCGTTTCCGCGCCCGGCTTTCAAACCCGAGAAGTCGAGCAAAGATTGTTCATCACGCGCACGGGCGAAGTCGTTCCCGTGCCAGTCTCCCTTGATCCAATTACTACAAATGCGCCCGCCAGCGCCGCAACTCCTGCCGCAACATCAACGGCAGCGACCACTGCGACGCCGCGCGCCTCTGCGCAACCGAAGGCGAATGCCAATTCGTCCGCTTCGACGGGCAGCGCTCAAACAGGAACTGCCAGCAGCAGCGGCGCTTCTTCCGGCAGCGCGGCCTTGAGTGTTGCCGATACGGATGTGCGCGCCGCCGCGAGTTCCGGCGACGCGAGTCGCGGCGGGTCGTTTACAGAAGAGGAAGTATCCACTCTCCCGCTCGGCGCAACCACTCTAACGCGCACCTTCGATGAACTAACGTTGCTGCTTCCCGGCGTCGCCCAGCCGCCGCAAACCACGGGCAGCGTCGCAGGCCCCGGCGTCGGCGCGGGCGTCGGCACTGCCGGACAGTTCAGCGTCAACGGACTGCGTTCGCGCGCCAACAATTTCACCGTTGACGGCTCCGACAATAACGACGAAGACATCGGCGTGCGCCGTCAAGGTTTTTTATCCTTGATTCCGCAATCCATTGAATCCATCAAGGAGTATCAGGCAATCACGCTTTTAGCACCGGCGCAGTTCGGCAGAAACTTGGGCGCGCAGGTCAATGCGGTGTCAAAGAGCGGCGGCAGCGAAATGCACGGCACCATTTACGGTTTCTTCAATTCTAGTCAACTGAACGCGCGCAACTTCTTTGATTCGATTGGTGGCAACGGCGTGTCTCCGCTTTTGAGCGGCAATCAGCCCGTCGTTTCAATTTCACAGAATCGCCCGTTTAATGATACGACCCTTAACTTCAGCGCGGCGGGCGCAACCGCTCTCACCGTGCGCGACGGGCGCGGCGGCAAGGATTCATTCACATTGAGCCAGAACGGATTTGTGCTCGGCGGCCCGATCAAACACGACCACTTGTTTTATTTCGTCTCGGCTGAAGGCCAAGTCTTGAACGCGACGCAGGAACAAAGCTTCGCCGTGCCGACTGTCGCGCAGCGCGGCTCGTTCGGTTCCGGCGCGAGCGGCATCTTCAGAAGACCTTTTAATAACGCGCCGGAATTCGCTTTTCCGAGTTCGCCGGACGGCGACGCGATCTTTAGCCTGTTTCCGTTCGCCAATAATCCGACGGGCGTTTACGGCGCAAACACCTTCACGGAAAATTTGCCTGCGGGCGGGCGCGGCGCAATCTTGTCCGGCAAGCTCGATGAAAATTTCAAATACAAAAACCGCTTGCAAACCGTTACAGGCCGCTACAATTTCACGAACGACCGACGCGATATTCCCGCAACCGGCGGCGCGCTTTTCTCGACCCTGCGCCCGCGCGTCCGCACGCAAAACTTCTCCTTCTTCCTGAACAGCGAAGTCAGCGATCCCGATTCCGACCGTCCCATCTTTAATCAAGTGCGCCTTTCCTACGGGCGCACGCGGCTTCGTTTCGATGAAGTGCGCGACAACCAATTTCAATTGCCGAGCACAGCATTTCCCGACATGCCTTTTCTTTTGAACAGGCCGCTGCTTTCCAATTTCACTTTGCCGAATGTCGTCGGCAACAACATCGTGCCGAACACAGGCCCCGTGCTGTATCTCAATTCCGGCACGACCGAAGGCCAGCTCGGAGCCGTCGGTCAAGTCAACGTCGCGGGCTTTAGTTCCATCGGCGTGGACGTTTTCAATTTTCCACAAAAGCGCGTCAACAATACATACCAATTCGCCGACGCGCTGACAATTCGTTCGGGCAATCACAATTTCTCCGTCGGCTCGGACAATCGCCGCACGGAACTGAATTCCGATTTGCCGCGAAATTTTCGCCCGCTCCTTACCTTCAACGGCGCGCCGCAAGTCGGCCTCGACGCCAACGGCGCTTTCGCGTTCACCAATAACTTTATTCAACCCGTCGATCTGGCGGCGGCGGGCGCGGCCAGCGGTTTCTTTCAGACGCTGACGAACGGCAGCGACGCGGCGATCAATCTGCGCTTTTATCAATTCAATTTTTACGGGCAGGATCAATGGCGCGTTCGCCGTAACCTGACGCTTTCCTACGGACTGCGCTATGAATACAACACGCCTGCGCGTGAAGTGAACCGCCGCATCGAAAGCTCCTTCACAGACCCCGCGCTCGATCTCGTTCCCGGCCTCAAGCGTTTCATAGACGGGCGCACAAGCATCTATGATTCGGATCGAAATAACTTTGCGCCGCGTCTCGGCCTCGCTTACTCGCCGAAGCTTTTCGGCTCCGATCATCCGACTACTCTGCGCGTCGGCTACGGGCTTTACTACGATCAAATTTTAGGCGCTGTCGTCAGCCAATCCCGCAGCGTCTTTCCCAGATTCGTGACCGTCAATCTCGCGGGCGGTCTCGGTTCTGTCTTTTTCGATCCGAATAACCCGACGACGCCGCTCGGCTTGCTTAATCCGTCGGGTTCTCAAATCGTTTCAGGGAACAGTTTGAACAGGCTCGATCCGTCCACTACGCTTGCCAGCCAACTCAACTTTATCAATTGCGTTGCCACCGCCGGAGGAGCGCCGTGCCTTAGCTTTTTTGGATTAGACCCCGGCGGTTTCTCGCTTCCGGCGGCGAGCGGCGTCGAAGTCACTTTGCCCGCGCGAAAGCTTCAGATGCCGATGGCGCATCAGTATTCCTTTTCGTTCGAGCAGCAGATCAATTCAAACATGATTGCTTCCGCCTCGTATGTCGGCACGCTCGGACGCAAACTGCTGCGCTTCACGACGCCGAATCTCGGCACTAACTCGATTCTGTTGCCTGTGATGTTCGATACTTCGCTACGCGGTAATAGCGCCTTCCAGCCGAACTTCTTCGGCCTCGCAGTGCAGCCGGGAACGCGCATCAATGCGGCGGGACAATTCACGGGCGGGCGACCGGAACCCGGCGTCGGCGGCGTGCAAATCTTCGAGACGACGGCAAGCTCACGTTATGATGCGCTGCAACTGCAACTGCGCGGGCGCTTCCAAAGATCATTGCAATACCAGCTTGCTTATACCTTATCGAAGACGACGGACGATGTTTCGGACGTGTTCGATTTAGCGGGCGCGTCCGCCTTGCCGCAAAATAGTTTGAATCTCAAAAATGAACGCGGCCTTGCCAACTTCGACGCGCGCCACCGCTTTTCCTACAACTTCGTTTACGATGTGCCTTCTTCAAATTCCAAGAGCGATGTCGTGCGCGCAGTTTTGCGCGGGCTGCAAATCTCCGGCACAGGCCGCTTCCAGACAGGCCAGCCCTTCACCGTCAACAGCATTTACGACGTTAATCTCGACGGCAATTTGACGGATCGCTTGAACTCGACGAACGGCCTTGTGGTAACCGGAAATCGCCGCCAGCCGCTTCGCTTGACGGTTGACCCGCTAACGCTTCTGGCTCCGGTCGGGCAGGATGGAAAAGTCGGGCGCAATAGTTTCCGCGCAGGCAATTTGCTTGAACTCGATTTGTCCGCGACAAAGACCTTCAAGATTTCCGAGCGGCAGAGTTTCATTTTCCGCATGGACGTTTTCAACTTTATCAATCGCGCTAACTTCGGCGCGCCCGTTCGCTCACTCGAAGCTCCCGGCTTCGGTCAGGCGACAGACACCGTCACGCCCGGACGCCGCGTTCAATTCGCGCTGAAATACACTTTCTAACTTTCACGCTTGCAAGGTTAGTGAGCATCCGACATAAAAGAGCGGCTGTCGTCGATAAAACGGCAGCCGCTTTCTTTTCATGTGTAGGGACAAGCCGCTGCCCCTACATTCCATTTCATAAGGCGCGCGCAATCGCAAACGGCTTTAAGCGCGCGCTTGCCGTTTATCCGGTAGCCTGCGGCATTTTTACGAACGGCATTCCGCGCAAGATAATTTGCTGGCGGCGGGCGACGCGGCGCGGATTCGTTTGCGGATTAAAGACCGTGCGCGGGTTGGGAATCATCGCCGAGAGAAACGCCGCCTCGCGCGCCGTGAGATTACTCGCGGATTTTTTGAAGTAGAATTGCGAAGCTGCTTCCGCGCCGTAAACACCGTCGCCCCATTCGATCACGTTCAAGTAAAGTTCCAGAATGCGGCGCTTCGGTAAATCACGTTCGAGAAAATATGTGATGACCGCTTCACGGCCTTTGCGGAAAAAGGATTTCTCGGTGGACAAATAAAGATTCTTTGCGAGTTGCTGCGAGATGGTCGAAGCGCCGCGCTTGAAACTCGGCATCGGCGGAATCCAACTCGATTGATCGTCGCCTTCCGCTTTCGCTTCCTTCGCAGCCTCGCGTTGCGCCTCTTCCCAAGCGTGTTGAATCGCCGCGTAATCGAATCCGTGATGCGCCGCAAAGTTCGAGTCTTCGCCCGCCAGCACAGCGCGCTGCAAATTCGGCGAAATCCTTTCCAAAGGAACCCACGTCTGCGCGCGCTTCGGTTGTTGATTATCGCGGCGCGCTTCATCCGCGCGAGTCTCGATCAGCGAAGTTGTCGCCGGATTATGATCGCGCAATTTAGCGATGTTCGGGAAGGTTACGACTTCATAACCGAGCCACAGCACAAATACAAGCAGCAGCCCCAGCGCGATTTTCATTAGCCAACGAAAAATTCTCATGTCCTCACAAACGCGTGCGAACGTGTTTACACGCGCGATGCATTTTTATGCCGCGTCGCCGATCATGTCGGCGGCAATTTTACCGGAACTCAACACGCCGGGCAGCCCTGCGCCGGGATGCGTGCCAGCGCCCGCGAAATATAAATTCTCGATGTCCTCGCTTTGGTTGTGCGGGCGAAACCATGCCGACTGCGTGAGAATCGGCTCGACGGAAAACGCGCTGCCGAGATGACTGTTGAGCGTGTCGCGGAAATGCAGCGGATCAATCCTGTGCTCCGCCACGATGTGCTTCGAGAGGTCTGGCAAATAACGTTCTTCGAGATACTTGATGATCGCATCGCGGTAAACGGGCGCGTGCTTCGTCCAATCCGTTTGCCCGCCCAAGTGCGGCACGGGCGACAGCACATACCAGCTATCGCAGCCCGCAGGCGCAAGGCTCGCATCCGTCGCCGTCGGGCGGTGCAGATACAAGGAAAAATCTTCAGGCAGATGTTTTCGTTTGAAAATATCATCGACCAGCCCGCGATAACGCGGCCCCATCAGAATCTCGTGATGCGCGATATTTTCATAACGGCGATTCGTGCCGAAGTAAATCACAAACAGCGACATCGAATAACGCTTCCGCTTAACGCGACGATCCGTGTGCTTGCGGCGAAATCGCGCCGGAATCAAATTGAGATAAGTAAACGCGACATCTGCATTGCTAACGATGGCGTCCGCCGCTTGAATCGAGTTGTCATTCAAACGCACGCCCGTCGCGCGCCTCGTTCGCTCATCAATCACGATCTCCGCAATCTCCGCTTCGAGTTTCAACGTGCCGCCCATTTCTTCAAAAAGCCGGACGAGCGCGCGAACCAATGCGCCCGTGCCGCCCATCGCAAACCAGATGCCGAATTCCTGTTCGAGCTTGTGAATCAGCGCGTAAATCGAAGTGCTTTGAAACGGATTGCCGCCGATAAGAAGCGGATGAAAACTGAAGACCTGTTGCAAGCGTTCGTCCTTAATATACCCGTTGACAAGCTGCGCGACGGATTTGTGTGAGCTAAGGCGCGCCATGTCCGGCATCACGCGCAGCATATCTCTAAAGCGCGTGAAAGGCTTATCTATCAACTCGAAACCGGTTTTATAAATTCGCTCCGTCGCACGCAAAAAACGCATGTACCCCGCGACATCGTCCGGGTTAAATTTGCGAATCTCCGACAGCAGTCGCTCGCGGTCTCCGTTGTAATGAAAAACAGAGCCGTCTTCAAAACGTATGTTGTAAAAAGGATCGACTGGAACGAGCTGAACGTAGTCTTCCGTGCGCTTGCCGCATAACTGAAAGAGGTCGCGTATCAGCCAAGGCGCGGTAATGATCGTCGGGCCGCCGTCGAACACGAATCCGTTTTGCTCGTAAACGTAAGCACGCCCGCCTGCCTTGTCGCGCTTTTCGAGAACCGTGACCTTGTGTCCCTGCGCCTGCAACCGAATCGCCGCCGCCAATCCGCCAAACCCGCTGCCGATAATTGTGATGTTCATGCGAGAAATATCTTACGCGGAAATTGTTTCGGCGACGTGCTTATACCCAAACAGTTTTACATACTTTTGTTCGTCCGCAACTTCTATCAGCCGACGCGGACAAAGAAAACTCGTTCCCGCTTTTAGACAGACGCGCCGTCTGCCTGACCGCGTGCGAAGATCGTTTGCGCATCGTCGCTTCCATAAATTTTGCGCACGGCACGAATCGTGTTGCTGTGAATTTCCACCGTGTCGTTGATGTCCGCCGCATAGCCGCCCGACATCGTCGTGACAACCGGCACACGGCGCGCGCGGCATTCTGCGAGCACCATTTCATCTCTGGCGCGCAAGCCTTCAATGGACAACGAGAGCCTGCCGAGCTTATCGCCCGCAAACGGATCAGCCCCGCCAAGATAAAAAACG
>JBPCOJ010000053.1:0-33869 GCA_051000345.1 Pyrinomonadaceae bacterium
GTTATAAGTCGTGCTGAAAGCCGCGCCGTTTGCCCGCTGTTTTACTGTGGCTTTATACGACAAGGGGCTATTGTTGGTTGCATCTTCTTGTTTGCGGGTCATGAACGCTTTACAATAAAGGCGCGGAAGGCGGCAAAAGCAACGCACGCGCCGCGCCTTGTCATCAATATAAGCTCAACGCACCGACTATTTTGCGAGACTGTGCATGTTAAATCACGGCCTCGCCCCGACATATTTGCGACGAATCACAGAAAGCACACAACAAACGTGGAAGTCACCAAAGCTCTTGCCGCACTACAGCCACTTTACACCAAAGACAACATAGAGATCGTGACTGCCGACGGCACGCGCGTGCGCGGCATTGTCCGCAGCATGAAGATGACGCAGGCGCTCACCAAGCCGAGCGTCAAAATGGAGCGCGGCGACGGCGACATCGTCAAAATCTCCTTCGCCGACATCGTCGAAATAATCGACCACAATCAGGCAGCAGAGGAGACGGACGCAACCGGCGCGGCGGCAGGATAAACATCAGCGCCCAATCGTGAATGATGAGCGAAAGGCGGCTTCGACGGCCATCTATATCGTTCGTCATTCCCGTCATGCTCCGTTTTATCATTCTCATAACGGCACATGCACGCGCTTTCATGCACTGCGCCGCGAGACGGCCTTATCGAACCGCCAACGTCGCACGCGCAACTCCTCAATCCGCTCTTTTTGAAACGAAAAATCATCGAGGAGCGTTCGCCTCTCGTCGCTCTTTCGCAGTATGATAGTGTTCTATCAAGGTACGCCGAACAAGCTCCCCACCTTGATGCTTCGGAAACAGGAGAAGACCGGCACACCATGATGATCGAAGATTTTGGAGCGCGCGTCGCAAGCGTCTGGGAAGGCTTACGCCTGACCACGCAACGCCTCGTCGAACGCGCGCTGCAATCAAACGCGACCACAGCAGCGACAAGCGGCGAAACGGCTTTACCATCACAAACAACGCGCACCGGCATACCCTACGACCCGCGCGCCGATTGGGAATTGAGCCGATTGCTCGCGGCGCTCGACGAACGCGCCCACGAATCCGGCGCAGCATCGACATCATCGCTCAACGCCGAACAATCCGGCGCGCTTCGCCGCATGGCAGACACCTGCGCCGCCGTCCTCCAAAACGGCACACAATCGGCGGAAGTCTTCGCCCAACTAATCCTGCGCGCACTTCAAGCACGCGACTACGCGCGCATCGACGCACTCGCCGATGCGCTTTCCGCGCGTCTTGCGCCGAGCGAAATCTGCCTGCTCGCCAGACACACGCATCCGGCACTTCGCGCGCTCGCACACGAAGCCCTCGCGCAATCTCCGACATCAGTGCTGCTCGAACTCCTCGTTGACCCGATTGACTCCGACACCGCACGCGACGCGCTCGAACTGCAAGCCACCGAATACAATTCCGAACACGCACGCCGCATCATCCA
This sequence comes from Pyrinomonadaceae bacterium, assembly GCA_051000345.1. Taxonomy (GTDB): domain Bacteria; phylum Acidobacteriota; class Blastocatellia; order Pyrinomonadales; family Pyrinomonadaceae; genus JBHENC01. The sequence goes on from JBPCOJ010000053.1 coordinate 1,464, forward strand.
AGCCATCGAAAGCGATGCGATTGAAGACGACGAACTTTGAGATGCAAACGGTATTATGAATTGCGGATATTTACTTGTAACTCGATACGAAACTCTTTACCAAAGAGCTTTGGAAAGTCACAGGTATGATAATAATCCTATAGGTAAACCAATCTACGGCATTCCTTTTCCAGATTACCCGACATCCCCCAAAGGAAGACCAGTATATAGAGGGATTGATCGTGAGCCTCTTCAAGCGCTAACTTATGGCGAAGCGCAATTGTTTACCGATGCAGGCACACCTTGTAAGGCTAATGCTGCAACAAATTTATTATCGGAAGTAGAAAAGCAAACGATTCGTAATGATGGATGGGTTACTTCCTTGCAAGACATTGCTGAGATTTGGAAAGCACTGGATAGCGAACAATCGAATTACGAGATTATTTTTGCAAAGGAGTTTAGTAATCCGATTCCTGCGCCTGATGGCTCTAACTTCTTAGGCTGTGATGCGGCATATTTTGTAACCGATCATTTTAGCTGTATCTGCGATGCGTTATTTTTCCCTAGATGGCATGGAACTGATTCTGAAGGAGTGCTGTTCAAAAGGCATTTTGATTTGCTTAACTCGAATGGACTGTTTGCCACAAATGAACTTGCATTAGAGTATCTAAATTACTATACATCTTTTGATTGGACAGAAAGAGATGACAATTTCACTAGCATAGAAGTTTATGCAATTGAGAATGTGAGATATGAACTTTAAAGTAATCGTGCATGAAGCAGAAGAAGGCGGCTTTTGGGCGGAAGTTCCGGCTATTCCCGGTTGTGCCACGCAAGGCGAAACCTTCGAGGAACTGCTTCAGAATCTCTATGAAGCAGTTGAAGGTTGCTTATCAATTAATGAGGTTGGCAGGAATTGACGAAAGCGACTTATAAATTGCCGCTCAATTCTGGCTTACGAATTTACCGTTCGTAAAACTCACACCTGCCACAAAGTCGAGTCTTCGCCGATGGCGCGTAGTTTTTCCACGATTTGATCAATCAACCATTTCGGCGTGGAGGCTCCGGCGGTGACGCCGACGCGCTCTAAGCCAGCGAGGTCGTCCACGTTAATTTCTTGCGGCGTCTCGATCAAAAAACTTTTCGCGCATTGCTCTTTGCAGACCGCAAGGAGTTTGACGCTGTTTGATGAGTGGCGTCCGCCGATGACGTAAAAGGCTTCGACATGCCCGGCGAGTGCGCGCGCCGCATCCTGACGATCACGCGTCGCGGAACAAATCGTATTGACGATCTGCGGTTCTGCGTCCGCATTCAGGCGCACGGCTTCGGCGGCTTCGAGAAAGGTTTGCAGCTTGATTGTTGTCTGCGAGACGACGAGCGGCTGGTGAAGCATCGGCAGATTAGCGACTTCACTCGCGTCGCGCACGACATACGTGTTGTCCGGCGCATAGCCGACGACGCCGATCATCTCCGGGTGCTCCGGGTTGCCGACAAGCACTACGTCGCGTCCCTGTTTGGCGGCGCGCTCGGCGAGCTTTTGAACTTTAGTAACAAACGGACATGTCGCATCAATGACCTGCGCGGCGCGCTTCTGCAATTCGATTTGCACTTGCGGCGTGACGCCGTGCGCGCGAATCACCGCCGTGACATCCGGTGTCGCTTCTTCGGGCGCGCTGATCGTCGCCACGCCCTTTGTTTCGAGCCGCTGCATTTCCTGCGCGTTGTGAATCAAAGCGCCGAGTCCGCGCACCGTCGCGCCTTTGCTAACCGCATCCTCGACCATCTCGACGGCGCGCTCGACGCCGAAACAAAAACCGTATTCGTCCGCTAGTAAAACTTTCATCGTTTCTCTTCCACAAACCAAACTTATGACTGCCACCTTGTTCAATCAAGAGCGACAATTTTTATCTTAACACAGGCGGCAGCGGTTATTCACCGACGGCGCTTTTGATTGTCGGCCACATCACTTTCGCCCAGTATTCATAGCCCGCGTCGGACGGATGAAAGCCGTCGCTCGAAAAGAATTCCGTGTGGTCGCCGATCATGTCGCGCGTAGCGTTGTAAACATCGAAGACGAGCGCGCCGTGCCGCTTCGCCGTTTCATCAATGCGCTCGTTGAAAAGATTGATGCGGCGGCGCAGTTCATCGCGCGCGGAAACAGGCACGGCGGGCGCGAGCGCGATGTCGGGAATGTTTGTCACGACGAGCGGCGCGCTCGTTTCGTTTCTCAAGCGCGCGACAATTGTTTCGTAGTTTTGCGCAAATTCTTCGATGCTTAATCCACGCCTTATATCGTTGATGCCGATGCCGAGGGAGAGAAGCGTCGGGCGCGCCTTTATCGCCGCATCGAGTTGAGTGCGCAACAGATCGTTCGTCGCTGCGCCGCTGACGCATAAATTAATCAGCCGCGAGCCGCCATGCTCACGCTCTAGGCGCGTAAAGATGCGCGCGACGTAGCCGCCTTCGCGCGCTCCAACGCCAGCGCCCGTCGAATCTCCGAGCGCCACATAAACAATCGGCGAAGCATTCTTTTTAGGTTCACTCATGCCGTGTTCGTTCTGCTGTATTCGATTAAAACTCGAACGCCCGCACGCCGCGCATCCCAACGCAAATATCGCCAAGAGCATAACGCACATGCTCCGCGCATTTCGATGCCGTGCGTTTTGATGCTGCGCGTTTCGATTCTTTCGCACGTTTATTATTCTCAACGCACAGGCTCGCGCAAAATAATTTCCGCAGCACGCGCGGCTATCTGTGCCGCTGCGGGTTGCGCCGTGCGAAGCCCCGCGATTTGCATCAGCGATTCTCCTGTGCGCGAAAGCATACGCACGAGATCGCCTTCTTCGGCGCGTGTCTCGCGCACGAGGTCTTCCCACTTTGCGCCGCTCACCCAACGCGCGGCACACGCCGCCGCAGAGAAATTTATTTCCGGCGCGGGTTCTAGGTTCTGTTGCCATTCTACGGTCGCAACTTTATAAGCCACCTTTTCAAACTGCGCCAGCACGTCCAACAACGCATCGTCCAACTCTATTTCGCCGTAATCTCTATCCGCATCCGAAGCCAGCGCCGCGACAAGCCCTGCGGCGCGCACTTCATCGAGTGCATCGAACAACTTCGCCTGCAACGCTTCGCCGACAAGGAGCGGGCGATCCACGCGCAAGTCCGCGAGCCAGCGCCCGCGTTCCGTCACGCGCTCCCCCGTGAAATCCAGATAACCGAAATGATTTAGCACGCGCGCGCGCTGCTCGAACGGCTGCCACACTTCCGCGCGCAAATTTTCGATGCGGCTTTCCGCGCGCTCGATCCCTTCCGCTTCTTCCAATACAGACCACAACGCTTCGACGCGCGCATCCTGTTTGTTGTTGCCGTTCTGTTCGTTGTTATCGCCATCCTGTTTATTTTCGCCGCCTTGCACGCCCGTGATTTTATCAATCGCATCGTTAATAATTTGGATGGCGTCGTCTTCCATCACGCGCGTTTCACGTAGGCGCGGCTCGTTGATCGCTAAATTTCTTTTGGCGCGCAAATCATCGAAGGCTAATTCCGGCGAATCTTCTCGCAGCGCGTAAATGTTTTCGTAAATTCTGCCGACGCGCTCCAACGCAAACGATGCGGCGCGCCCGTCTTCGCGTATGCCGTTGAAATTCCCGCCGCGCCGCTGCGTCACAAACACAAAGCGCCGCCCGTTTCTTCCCACCCCGACGACGCGCCCCGGAAGCACCGCTTCGTCCAACCAATTCATTAAAGTTTCGGCGCGCGTCTGCGGCAACATTTCCAAAAGACGCGCGCGGGCGCTCGCCAGCCTCTCCAATCCGCGCGCCGCTTCGACAGTCTCGACGCATCCCGCTTCCCTTAACTTTTTTTCAATCGCGTGCTCGTTCTCCGCGCGCTCGTGTTCGTGATGATTTATGCGACGGTTGATTTCTCTGTGCGCGAAACTTTTTTCGACAATCTGCCGCACCTGCCCGAAGCTTTCGTAGGCATCGAGTAGGTTAAGCAGCGTCGAATAAGTCGCACGGAATTGACTCTGCAAGGGATCGGGCGCGGCTTGCAGCAAATGCGCAATGCGCTGCGGGTCTTGATGAAGTCCGGGCGCGGCGACGATGAAGCCGACAAGGTCTCGCCCACGTCGCCCGGCGCGCCCCGTCATCTGCTGAAACTCCGAAGCCGTCAATTGCCGCCAACCGCTTCCCGTTCGCGCATCGACGTTCGAGACGACGACCGTGCGCGCCGGAAAATCGACGCCCGCCGCCACCGTCGCCGTCGCAAAAATCGCGTCGAGAAGTCCGGCGCTCATCAAGCGTTCGATCAGAAGTTTCCAAGCGGGAATATGCCCCGCGTGATGCGCCGCGACGCCGCTTCGTATCACCGCATTCCAATGACGATGCCCGCGCACTTCCGCGTGCTCTGCGGCATACTCGCGCAAAATCTCGCGCCGTCTTTCACGCCGCTCCGTTTGATCGTCGCGCCACGTGAGCGCAGTTTCCGTCGCCGATTCATCGCAGCGCCTGCGCGTCGGCAAAAAAACAATCGCGGGCAGCAGATCGTGTGTGCGCAGCGCCGCGAGCAGTTGCGCGGGCGGCATCTCCGGCAAATTGAGTTTCAATGTATACCTATCGCCTCGCTTCAACCGCGCGCTGATGCCGCAACCCAAGCAAGCCGGAGACGAAGAACGCGCATGAGAGGCAAGCTTAAGCGGGTCTGCGGCAAGCGTTTGTTGGAATTCGCCGCCGCCGTTTCACGGAAAATACTTGTAGATGTCTTTGCGATTCAGGAAGCGTACAAAGATAACGGTATCGTTCTCGAGCGCAATGCCTACTCGATAATCACCGGCTCTCACACGAAAATAATTTCCGCCGCCTTTGAGCTTCTTCAAGTTCGGTAGCTCCGCTAATGAGTCGGCCTTTTCAACAGCTTCGATGATCTCGCGGACTTTGTTCGACAAACCCTTTTCTTTAACGCTCTTCAGGTCTTTAGCAAAGCTATCCCTGAAATCTACTTTCACCGCTCGCCCTCTAAGACTGCAAATATCTCTTCACGCGAAACGGATTCGCCGCCAAGTCCCTGCTCGATGGCATGAGTCAAAGCAATATCTTCCATTGCCTCTTTCACTATGTCCTGCACCAAGTCCCGATGCTCTTCGAGGGCTTCAACCAGCGCCGACTTCAGCAAAGCTTTTAATTTTTCTTCATCAATGGTTGCGGCTACCATAAGACTCTCCTTGATACTGCGCTAAATTAACACCGTTGCCCGGACGAAAGGAAGAAATCCAATATCGGCATCATCTTCTGCCGCCGCCGCCGCGTGAGCGCCAAGGCGGGCGTGTTGTGCGGCGCTCGGCTTCGCGTTGTTCGCTGAAGCGTGTGATTTCAAGATTCATGCGTCCGCCCGCGTCGAGAAGCGGAGCAAGCCCGCCGTCCGGGAAAAGAAAGGCCGCGCGAAGCGGAACGGGACGCGCGCCGGGACGCGGAATCACTTGACACGGAAGCCCGCGCACTTCCGCAATCCACGACGCAAATTCTTCCGCGTTGCCGATGGTCGCCGACAACAGCAGCAGGCGCACGCGCGGCGGCGACAAAATAATCGCTTCTTCCCAGACGTGGCCGCGATCCGCGTCCGCGAGGTAATGCGCTTCGTCGAGCACAACCAAGTCTGCGCGCAAATTTTCGCCGCGCCGCAGGGCATCGAATAATTGATTGCGGTAGATTTCCGTTGTGCCGACGGTCAAGGGCGCATCGCCGTTTTCCTTGCGGTCACCCGTCAGAATGCCGACGTTTTCCGCGCCGAATTCTTCCGCGAACTCTACATACTTGGAATTCGTAAGAGCCTTGAGCGGGCTGGTGTACCAAGCGCGTTTGCCCGCCTTGAGCAGTCGCCGGATTTCTTCGCGCGCAATCCAAGTTTTGCCGGAACCCGTCGGCGCGGTCACGAGCACGTCTTCGTGTTCGAGCGCGCGCAAGGCTTCGAGTTGAAACGGATCGGGCGTGAATTCTGCGGGCGCGGGCGTGCCGATGCCTTCGAGCAATTGACGCAATCCGCGCGAGGCGTGCGGATAATTCGGCACGGCGTTTGTTATAATTTCGCGCGGCAAACGCATGGAAACGGCGTCGGGTTTATGCGTCGCGTTATTGTTCGGACGGGCGCGCTCGTTGTTTTGTTTGTGGCGGCTATTGCGTGTGCGTTGACGTGCCATGATGTAAAGTAGTTTAGCGCAGATGCGGCGGGAAAGCTTTTGAGCGCGCGCGTTTGCGGTATTAATTTCAAAGAGGGAACGCCTCATTCGCAACGATTCGGGTAAGCGAGGCGTCTAAACAGGTTCTCGCGCGGCAAAGCTTTTTCCGTTGAAAGAGCTTTTTCGATAGAAGGCGCGAGTAGTGAAAAATTAAATGGCAGAGCTTTTAGCAAATTACGAAATCAACCGCACGGCGCGCTGGCCGCGTGTGCTGCGCTTTCTCGTCGGTTCCATCGTGCTTCATACCATCGCCGTCGCTTCCGTGATTTACATTCCGGCGGTGCGCAGCGCCTTGAGTCTGGTCAACGCCTTCAGGGGCGCGGATTACGTCAGCGAAGATTACACGGCGATTGATCCGCGCGATGTGCAAATACTGCGCTTCGGCAACGAGAACGGAAAATTTCAATATCCGCCCGGCTACTTTGCGCAGAACGCGCTTTTTACCACCGATCCCGATTTGATCGCCGCCAAACTTTCGCCCGAAGATTACCCGCAAGCGCAGATCGTCGAAATTTACAAGCCGGAAGCCACGCCAAAGCCGACGCCTGTGCCGCGCTCCACGCCCTACACTGCCACGACGCCGACACAAACGCAGCCGGGCGCATTGCCGACAGCGACACCGACGACCACCACCGCGCAGAACACTGCTCAACCGAACGCGACGCCCGTTGTTTCTCCCGAAAAAGCAAAGGCCGACGCAATGGAAAAGCAGGCCGCGCAACTCGGCGTCAAACTTTTTCCGAAAATCAACAAAAAGCCGTTCGTCGATTTGCTCGCCGAAGGCAAGCGCTTGAATGATGCGGGCGAAATTGATTTAAGCAAGCCGATTCAACTCGAACTCGAAGCGGACTTGAAAGCCGACGGCACGCTCACGAATTTACGCGTTGTGCGAGGCCCGCAGGACAAGAAACTTCTCGACTTCGCGCTCAAGTTCGTCAGTGCCTTGAGCGCCAGTCGTGCTCTCTCGGCGCTTGACGGCGCAGAGTCGCTTCACTTGAGTTTGACTGCCGACGATAAGGCAATCGCCGCCGTTGCTTCCACGCAGTTTGAATCCGAACAGCGCGCAACGGAAAAAGCCACCGGCTATAATCTGCTGCTCGGCGGCGGGCAACTCTTCAAGAAGGATGAACCGGCGGCGACGATTCTAAAAAGCACCAGCGTCGCGGCGAAGGGCAAGCAGGTAATAGTCAACTTTCGTATGCCGCGCAGCACCGCCGGAGACATCGTCACAAAACAACTTGCGTCCGGCCAGAACGCATCTAAAAATCCTTAAAACTTGCGAGTAGGCCGCCCGCCGACGCATTGCTTGCCGCTTGGAGCATCCATTACAATGCAATGTTTCAGCGCGCGCTTTTGTTTGCATAGAGCGGCCAGCGCGGCACCTGTAAAATGGATTACGGCGCGCTTGTTTTGAAGCAATAGTTTTTCGTCAACATATTGAGGCAGAAAAAATGATAGATAAGTTTCTAACCAAAGTTTTCGGCAGCAGCAACCAGCGCTACCTGAAAACTATTGATCCGATTATCGGGCGCATCAACGATCTCGAACCATCCGTCAAGAAACTCTCCGATGATGAATTGCGCGCGCGCACTATTCAGTTCAAAGAAATGGTTGCGCGCGCCGTTGCGGACGCCACAGACGCGGAAGACCGCAAGCGCAAGGAGCGGGCGATTCTTGACGAACTCTTGCCCGAAGCCTTCGCCACCGTCCGCGAAGCGAGCCGCCGCGCCACAGGGATGCGCCACTTCGATGTGCAGATGATCGGCGGCATCGTGCTCCACGAAGGCAAGATCGCGGAGATGCGTACGGGCGAAGGCAAAACCCTCGTCGCCACGCTTCCCTCTTATCTCAACGCGCTGACAGGACGCGGCGGCGTTCACGTTATTACCGTCAACGATTATCTTGCTTCGCGCGACGCCGAATGGATGGGACAGATTCATCGCTTTCTCGGCCTTGAAGTCGGCTGCATACAGAACGACATGGACGATTTCGAGCGCCAGACAGCTTATGCCGCAGACATTACATACGGCACGAACAACGAGTTCGGCTTCGATTACTTGCGCGACAACATGAAGTTTGATCTGGCGACATGCGTGCAGCGCGGACACTACTTCGCCGTCGTTGACGAAGTTGATTCAATTCTGATTGACGAAGCGCGCACGCCGCTAATTATCTCCGGCGCGTCCGACGAAGCGACGGACAAATACTACAAAGCCGATGCGATTATTCCGCAATTGAAAAAAGGCGAGGAAGTTGACGGCGTCAAGTCGGGCGAGTATCTCGTTGATGAAAAGCAGCACACGGCTGTCTTGACCGAAGACGGCGTAGACAAAGCAGAGCGCTTGCTCGGCGTCGGTAATCTATATGACCCGTTGAACATGGAAATGCTGCACTGCGTCGAACAGGCGCTTAAAGCGCACACGCTTTACAGGCTCGATCATCAATACGTCGTTCAGGAAGGCGAAGTCATCATCGTTGACGACTTCACAGGCCGCTTGATGAAAGGGCGTCGCTGGTCGGATGGCTTGCATCAGGCCGTCGAAGCCAAGGAAGGCGTCAAGATCGAAAAAGAAAATCAAACGCTTGCGACCATCACACTGCAGAACTATTTTCGTCTCTACGAAAAGCTCGGCGGCATGACCGGCACAGCCGAAACGGAGGCCGCCGAATTTCATTCGACCTACAAGCTCGACGTGATCGTTATTCCGACCAACATGCCGATGGTTCGCAAGGATGCGTCGGACATGATTTTCCGCACGCTGCCCGAAAAATGGAACGCCGTCGCCGAAGAAATCAAAGAGTGTTTCGAGAAGGGACAGCCCGCGCTTGTCGGCACAGTCTCCGTTGAAAACTCGGAACTCATCGCGCGCCGACTGCTAAAAGACGGCATTCCGCATAACGTCTTGAATGCCAAACACCACGAACGCGAAGCCGAAATCGTCGCGCAAGCGGGGCGCAAAGGCGCGGTGACGATTGCGACTAACATGGCGGGACGCGGCACGGACATACTGCTCGGCGGCAACCCGGAATTCATGGCGCGCGAATTTCTGAAGAAGCAGGAAATCGACCCTGACGAAGCCAACGAAGAACAATGGGAGCACGCCGTCACCGAAGCCAAGCGCATTGTCGAAGATGAACATAAGGAAGTCGTCTCGGCGGGCGGCCTCTACATCATCGGCACTGAACGCCACGAATCGCGCCGCATCGACAATCAGCTACGCGGGCGCGCAGGGCGACAGGGCGACCCCGGCGCATCGCGCTTTTTTCTATCATTAGAAGACGACTTGATGCGTATCTTCGCGGGCGACAAAGTCAAAGCCTTGATGCAGCGTCTCGGCATGGAAGAAGGCGTCGCCATCGAATCCAAGATGGTCTCGAAACGCATCGAAGGCGCGCAAAAGTCTGTTGAAGGCCGCAACTTTGAATCGCGTAAACACTTGCTCGAATACGACGACGTGATGAACCGCCAGCGCGGAACCATTTACGGTTTGCGGCGGCAGTTAATGGAGCAACCCGACCAGCGCGAATATCTGTTGGGCGAAACGGGAGTCGCGCGCGATTTGCTTGCGGACTTAACGAAGCAGTATCTCAATCCTGAAGTCGCGCCCGACGATTGGGACATCGAGAATTACAACATCCAACTCTTTTCAATTTTCGATTTCGACGGGGACACCGCAGACCTCGATTTCCACAACGCCACATCCGCAGAAATCGAGAAAACGGTTTGGGAGACGCTCAAAGCGAGGTACGCCGAAAAAGAAGAACAGATCGGCGCGGAAGCGATGCGGACTTACGAGCGCATCATCATGCTCAACATCATCGACGCGCAGTGGAAGGATCATCTGCTCGCCATCGACCACTTGAAGCAGGGCATTGGGCTTGTCGGCTACGGACAGAAAGACCCGCTCGTTGAATACAAAAAAGAAAGCTTCGATATGTTCCAAGCGATGCTCGACCGCATTGACCAGCACACGATCCGCTCGCTCTTTAATCTGCAAGTCGTCACAGAGCAAGCAGCAGCGCCCGAACAACTGCAGCAACGCCGCGCGCCCCGCCGCGCCACGTCTTTGACATTCACAGGCCCCAACCAAAACGCACCGGCGGCGGGCGAAGAAGCCTCGCAGGTCAGAACCATCACACGCGACCAACCAAAAGTCGGGCGCAACGAACTCTGTCCGTGCGGCTCAGGCCGTAAATACAAAAAGTGCTGCGGCGCATAATTTTGCGCTGGCAATTCAGCACGCGGGCTTTTACAATCAAGGGCGGTTCGACCTTCAACAGTCGAGCCGCCCTTTCCGCGTCACGCGAAGGAATTAAATCAAAAGGAATTAGCATGAGTTGTTTTCGTATGCAGCGCGTTTTCGTATTCGGCTTGGCATTTTTTGTTTGGGCGACGCTGCCAATTTTTCATGTCGGCATTGACGTTCGCGCGCAGCAATCAAATGCCGCTGCCCTTGCGTCCGATGAGCGTGAAAAGGCCATCAAACTTTACACCGCAGGCGAAACCAAAAAGGCCGTCGAAGCCTTGCGCGCCGTTGTCAAAAAACGCAAGGATGATGCAGAGGCTTGGTATTACTTAGGGCTTGCGCTCAATCGCAACGCGGACGCAAAGAACGCGCGCAAAGCCTTTGAAACATCCATTAAACTTCGTCCCGACTTCGCCAACGCCCATACGGGCTTCGCCTACACTTTGCTGCTCGCAAACAAGTTGAATGATGCCGTGCGTGAAGCCGAACAAGCCTTGCGTCTGGACGCGCAAAGCGCCGAAGCACACTACATCATTAGCGTCGTGCGTTTGCGTGAGCACGCTTCGTCAAAGGCTCTCGCGGAAGCCGACGCCGCCTTGCGCGTCAATGCAAATTTTGCGCCCGCCCTGCTCGTCAAAAGTCAGGCGCTGCTTAACGAGATTGGCGAACGCCATGCCGCCGCATCAAGCAACAATACGCAAACGCAAACAACTCCTGTAAGCGCAGACGAGCGAAAGGAGCGTCGCCTCAAACAAGCCACACGCTACGCGGAAGCGGCGAAAAGTCTCGAAGCATTTCTCAAATTAACTCCCGATGCTGCTAATGCGGAAACGTGGCGCGAGCAGTTGCAGGCGTTACATATTTACGCGGAAGCAGCGGACAAGCCGGAAGCCGAACGCACGATTTTTTCACCCGATGAAGTGACGACAAAAGCGCAAATACTGAAAAAGCCGGAAGCGCAGTATACCGAGGCAGCCCGTCAGAACGACGTCAATGGAGAAGTTTTGTTGCGCGTCGTGCTGGCCGCCGACGGCACGGTGAAGCACATACTTGCCCTTCAATCGTTAAGTAATGGGCTGACCGAGCAGACCATTAAAGCCGTGCGCCAAATCAAATTTATACCGGCGACAAAGGACAATCGCCCCGTTTCCACATCGGTAATGATCGAATACGAATTTCACCTTTACTAATCCGGCGCGGCATAAGAACAAAGTCGGCGTCCGGCTTTTCCCTGAAATCCATTCATAATCAATTAAGTTCTAGGCAAACCAAACAATGAGCGCAAACGTCACGTCAACGAATCCGATTGTGCGGGCGATTGTCGCTGGCACGGCTCCGCAGGCGGCGCGTATGGCGGCGGCGCGTGGAATGCTACCGCTGGCGCAGGGTGATTTGCTCGAAGCGCTCGTCGCTCTGCGCGAAAGCGATAATGCGGAGATTGCGGCGGCGGCGGCGGCGACGCTCGGCGAGCAGGACGCAGAGAGTTTATTGACGGTGGCGCAGACGCAGGAAACAGCGCCCGCCGTGCTCGGATTCCTTGCGACGCGCGCAGACTTAGGGCGCGCCGTTCACGAAGCCGTGACGCTCAATGCAGCGACGCCCGACGAAGCCATTGCGCTCCTTGCCGGAATGACGGCGGACGGCGGATTGCTGGAGTTGATTATCGTCAACCAGCAACGACTGATTCGCGCGCCCGCGATTATCGAAGCGATTATTTCCAATCCGGCGCGCACGCCCGAAGCGGAAAGACGCGCGCGGGAAACACGCCGCGAGTTTTTCGATAAGGAACGCGGCGCGCAGCAAGTCGCAGGGGAATTGCGCGCGCGCGGGCAGGAAGCCGCCGCCGAATTTATCGAAGCAGCGGAATCCATCGGCGCGATGGACGTCGAGATGAGCATCGAGGATGCTTGGATGCTAGCGTCGCACATCGAAGTATCCGACGCGGACATAGACGATTCTTGGCTGCAGTTCGATTTAATCGAAGAACTCTACGACGAAACGCCGGAGCAGCGCGCCGCCAACGTCGAGCGAATTATCTCGGAAGTAAAACTCGACGGCATGGACTTGCCGCCCGAACGCGTCTCGCTTATTCGACGCGTGATGCTGATGACCGTCAAAGACCGCGTTAAGCTCGGCATGAAGGGAGACCGCGAGGCGCGCGCCATTCTCATACGCGACTCCAACAAAATCGTCGCGTCCGCAGTCATACACAATCCGCGCATTACGGAACACGAAGTCGAAGGTATTTCGGCGATGCGTACCATTTCCGATGAAGTGCTGCGCCTCATCGCTTTGAATCGAGCGTGGGCGCGTTCCTATCCGATTATTCACAATCTCGCGCGCAACCCGCGCACGCCGATTGGCACTGCCATCACGATCCTGCCGCGCATTCGTGCCAAAGACTTGCAGAGCATTTCGCAGAACCGCAACGTCTCGGAGGGCGTCCGCCGTCAGGCTCTGCGCCTCGCACAGACACGCGCAGGGCATTGAGTTCAGATAAAATTTCATTGACACGCTTCGCTCTCGCCCGTAGAATTCGCGCTGCCGGTTAATAATTCGTTCTTCCGCTTTTTTCTGATTTTTAATGTTTCCGGTTTGCCGCCTTGCGCTTCAAAGCTAAAGCGCGCGACGCGTTCCGGCATTCGCATCACAACCAACGAGCGCGAAACACAAAAAGCGCTCTCACAAAGGAAGAGGAACACATGATAAACATCATCGTATGGATTATCTTCGGTCTCATCGCGGGCGCGATTGCCAAAGCGATCATGCCGGGACGAGACCCGGGCGGCTACATCATCACGATTCTTCTCGGAATCGCAGGCTCCATTGTCGGCGGCTTCGTCGGGCGCGCGCTTTTCAATACTAACGGAGGTGCGGGCAACGACGTGTTCAATATTCCGCATTTGATCTTTGCGATTGTCGGCGCGCTCATACTGCTCGGCGTTTACCGCTTGATCGCCGGACGACGCGCTTGAGGTGATTTGCTTGAGCTTTTGGACATTTGCGGCACGCTCTTTGCCCTATCCTGTCCTGAAATTTGATTCAGCGTTGAAACGGTACACATCCAAGGAGGATTGGTTTAATGAGTATGCTCACTTCGCAAGTTTTCGGTTTGATTCAAGCCGGTACAGCAAACACCGGAGATAATTCGGCACTCGGCTTTATCGCTTGGCTTGTTGTTGGTTTGATTGCGGGTTTCCTTGCCAGCAAAATCGTCAACAAAACAGGTGAAGGACTTTTGCTCGACATTGTTCTCGGAATTGTTGGCGCATTTGTCGGCGGATTTCTTTTCAGGCTAATTGGATTCAGCAGTGGCGGCGGCTTAATATACAGCATAATTGTCGCGACAATTGGCGCTGTGATCGTGCTTGTTCTCTGGCACGCAATCCGCCGTCGAGCCTAAGGATTTACACGGCAAGCAACCGCAGCAGTCAATCCGGCGCGAGACATTCGCGCCGCTCGAACAAACAAAAAGCCAAAGGCGACTTAGATAGTCGGGACGCCTTTGGCTTTTCTTTTTTATCCTGAACTCACCCGAATTCAGTTATCAATAACACAACGCATTTCGCTTCAGCGCATAACGTAGCAGGTAGTGATACGAAAGCTATTAGTCGGATGCAAGGATTTGTTAAGCGGCTCTTTGTGTTCGCGGCTCACTCGATTTTTCGGGCGAGTTGATCACCGTTTTGGCTAAGCGTTAGACTCTCGACTTTTCCATTCGCGTTGCGATTGAAAGTTAATCGGGCATCGACGACTTTGTAATAAAACTTTTGTTCGGATTCAGCGAAAACGCGAAGGCGGGATTGCCCTGTTAATTGAGCGAAAAGTTTATCACCACTCCGCGTAATCGTGAAAAAGTCATTTGAAGGAAATTGATAGCCCGACAAAAAATCATACATCTGCGCGACGCTGTAATCGGCGTAAGGATTGCTCCAATCCTTCGGCGCGAAGTTGGCGGGCAAACCCGGCAAGCCCGATGATTGCGTCGCCAGATCGAGCAGCGTGATTTCCTTGCCGCCGCGCGTCGGCGTCTTGACGTTTGGCGGCAAGTATTTTGAGATCGGATCGTCGAGCCGGACTTCGCCGCGTCTGACAGCTTCGGCTAAAAGCGTCCCGGTGAAAACTTTGGTGATCGACCCGATTTCAAAAACCGTATTCTCATCCGAGATTTTCGCGCCAATGGTTTCAGCGCTTTTCCCTTCGCTTACGAAGCGCATTCCCCTTTCGTCAATGACCGCGACGACGATGCTCTGATTCGTCTTGCCGACGGCGACGCGCTCGCGCAAAATATCCGCAAGTTCTCTGTCGGTTTGAGCATCAACCGTCTGGAAAATTAATAGAAACAAAAACGCAGCCAGTAATTTTTTCATAAAAGGGGAAATTAATTTCTGTTATCAATTCGCGCTAAAAAATCTCCGAGCTTTTGCGTAACATAGACCACGCCACGTCTGTCAATGTGTGGCTCGCCGCGCCCCACCACAAGCCCGCCAGCACAGCCCACAGCATATGCGCTCCCGCTGTGGTGCCGCTGTAATGACGCAGCCCGGTTTCAATTGTTCGATAGGTCGCCGCAATTTCTTCAAACGAAGGCGCTGCCGTGCCGCCAACCAAAACCGCGCGCAAATAAATCGCCGCCGCCGCGACGAGCGATAACATCGCCGCAAAATAAACGACGCGAATCAGTGTTCCGAAAAGGATGCCATGCGACCAACGCGAGCGATGCCGGAACATTGCTTTGTAAGGCCACCACAAAAAACGAAACGCGCCCCAACGCGTGTATTGTCTCGACTGTATATCCAAATCCGGCCCGAACATAAATCCGCCGAACAACATCGCGCACACCACGACGCACGCCAACATTAAACTTGCCGTCGCGCCCCACGCGGCGGCAAACGTCGGCACTGCCAGCAGCACAGTGATCGCATCATGCGTTTTTCCAGAAGGCATAATAATTTAACCCGAATTATCTTACCCGAAGATATTAAAAGTTATCTTCCGTCTTCAAAATTAAAAGCTTGATCTCATTTTTATTCAGTATTTATACACTTATTTCAGTTTGTCACAAAAGTGTCAAGATTTTCTATAAATTATGCTTGACATTTCACGAAGCTCCCGTATAATTTCGCACAGGTTGAGGGCGACAAACACTTTTATCCTTCGATAGGATTGTTTTTCCTCGGATTATTGAATAGCAAACGCGCTTCGGGCGCAAGCTCGATCAATGAATACGCTGATGCGATTTTATAAGTTTACATAAGGCACTTATCCAGCCACGCCTGAACGCACCAGCCAACAAACGGGATCGAACATAAGCGGCGATTCTCAGTTCAAACGCTAACGCCACCCTGAAGCTCCGAGCCTGCCCTAACAATTAAAGCCCCCGCCGGTCACAAGCCGACGGGGACTTTCTCTTTTTCTGCATTCAAATAAAGTTCAAAATTTCCGCATTCATTTCTTTTGAATTTACATTGCCAGCCCGCCGTCAACCTGCACGACTTGGCCTGTGATGTACTTCGCGTCGTCCGACAATAGAAAGCAGGCAATGCGCGCGACTTCATTTGCTTCGGCGAAACGTCCCAGAGGAATTTGTTCGAGCAGTTTGGCGCGGTAAGTTTCATCGAGCGCGCCCGCCATATCCGTCGCCACGAGTCCGAGCGCGAGCGCGTTGACCGTCACACGGCGGCTCGCCACTTCCTTCGCAAGCGCTTTTGTCAAACCGATCATGCCTGCCTTCGACGCGGAATAGTTCGATTGACCCATCATCCCGACACGCCCGCTAATCGAAGAAATGTTCAGCACAGAGCCGCCTTCCTGCCTGAGCATGATACGCAGCGCCGCCTTCGCAAAATTCCAAGCGCCCTTCAAATTCGTGTCGATCACCGCATCCCAATCTTCTTCCTTCATGCGCAGGATAAGATTGTCGCGCGTGATGCCCGCGTTGTTGACGAGATAATCTATGCGCCCGAAATTCTCTTTGACGCTTTTCACGAACGTTGCGGCGGCTTCCGTGCTTGCCACATCGCACTGCTCTGCGATGACGCGCACACCCAAATCTTCCAACTCTTTTTTTAGTTCGTTTGCCGCCTCCGCGCTTCGCGCATAATTGAAGGCCACGTCCGCGCCGCGCGCGGCAAGTTCCACAGCAATCGCGCGCCCGATGCCGCGCGTCGCGCCCGTCACAATCGCCGTCCGGCCTGAAAATATTTTGTTCGTGTCGCTCAAACTTTTCTCTCCTCAAAGGCAGATGTCAGATGTTGGATACTAGATGCTAGTCAATCGGCTGCTACCAATATCTAACATACGGCATCCGACATCTATAATTTCAAAGTGCGTAGGTATGGCATAGCGTTGAGCACCTCATTGACCGCTAAAATTCAAAAGCCGATTTTAAGGGCGGCGGCACACGCACGCGCGATACACCGTCCTTCAAACCGTAGTGAACTTGACACACCTATCAAGCGTCCGTTAGCTTGGCAGCTTTCAATTGGCACCTTTCGCGGCACTGCTTTACTGTTATCGAATACCCGCGTAAGCAGCGAAAGCACAACGCTTTTTTCTTTTGATACGATGTTGAAAAGGCGTCACTCATACCATAGTTTGAAGGGCTACAGCAAATGCTCGATCTACACTTTGTCCGCGAAAATATCGAAGAAGTTCGCGCCGCACTCAACGCGCGCCGCTTTCCCGCAGACGCGCTCGACGAATTCGCCGTCGTCGATGCGACGCGCCGCCGCGTAATCTCCGAATCCGACAAACTCAACGCCGAGCGCAACACGGCGAGCCGTGAAATCGGCGCGCTAATGAAAGACGGCAAGCGCGACGAAGCAGATGCGCGACGCAAGGCCGTCAGCGAATCGAAGGAACGCATCGCCGAACTCGACCACGCGCGCGACGAAGCAGAAGCAAAGATGCGCGAGATTCTTTCGACGATTCCGAACATTCCGCATTCGTCTGTGCCTGTCGGCGCAGACGAAACAGCCAACACGGAAGTGCGCCGCTTCGGTCAGCCGCCCGCCTTCGATTTCGCGCCGAAAGACCACGTCGATTTAGGCCATGCGCTCGACATACTAGACCTCGAACGAGCCGCAAAAATTGCCGCCGCGCGCTTCGCCATCCTGCGCGGCGCGGGCGCAAGGCTCGAACGCGCGCTCATCAATTTCATGCTCGACGTGCATACTGGGGAACACAATTATACGGAAACTCTGCCGCCCTTTATCGTCAACGCCGACGCACTTTTCGGCACTACGCAGCTTCCGAAATTTGAAGGCGACTTATTCAAATTAACAGACGAGCGCGGATTGTATTTGATCCCGACGGCGGAAGTTCCCGTTACCAATATTTACCGCGAAGAAATTCTCGATGCGGCACAGCTTCCCATGCGGATGGTCGCCTACACGCCATGCTTTCGCTCCGAAGCAGGCTCTTACGGGCGCGACACGCGCGGGCTGATTCGTCAGCATCAATTCGACAAAGTAGAACTCGTCAAACTTTCTTTGCCGGAAAATTCATACGATGAACTAGACGCTTTAACACTCGACGCGGAAACCATCTTGCAGAAGTTGGGTCTTCATTACCGCACCGTTACGCTCTCGACCGGCGACATGGGTTTCGGCGCTGCGAAAACTTACGACATAGAAGTCTGGCTGCCGTCGCAAAACACTTTCCGCGAAATTTCTTCGTGCTCCAACTTCGAGGCATTTCAAGCGCGCCGCGCAGACATTCGCTTCCGTCGCACACCGGGCGCAAAGCCGGAATTCCTGCACACCTTAAACGGCTCCGGCCTCGCCGTCGGGCGCACATGGATCGCCGTGCTCGAAAACTATCAACAAGCGGACGGCTCGATCTTAATACCGGAAGCGTTGCGCCCGTACATGAACAATCTGGAGCGCATCGAAAAGCTATAATCAATTGTTCGATTGGCGCGCATAGGAATTAGCAAAGAGGCACTTGCGACAATGACGGACGAGCCGAAGAACAGGCGCGGTTTTATCAAGCGTTTTTCTCTCGCTTCGCTTCTGGCGGCGGGCAGCGGATTGGCGTGTCGTGTAAGTCCGCAAACAACGTCTTCGCCAGTGAGTAATAATTTGAGAATGGGCGTGAGCGCCTTGCGCGGCCTCGTTTATCCGCGCGAGCACAGAAGTCGTCGTTTCTCTAGCTATGACCGCGAAGGCAAGAACGCGGATTTTCTGTTGATCGCTCCGGGCGCGACGGCGACGCTCGCAGAGATTCAAGGCGCGGGCTGCATCAGCCATATCTGGACGACGATCAAAAGCGACGAGCCGCACTTTTTGCGCCGCCTGATCTTGCGCGCCTACTGGAACAAAGAAACCACGCCGAGCATCGAAGCGCCCATCGGAGATTTTTTCGGCGTCGGCCATGCACGCGCGCAGCACTTTCAATCCTTGCCGCTCAACATGGTCACAGGCGGCGAGCCGCAGAAGGCGAATTGGGCGGCGATGAACTGTTTTTTTCCGATGCCTTTCACAGACGGCGCGCGTTTCACTTTAACGAATGAAGGCGAGCAACCCGTAGGCTCTTTTTATTACTACATTGACTATGAAGAATATCCTGCGGCGACGAAAACGGCGCTGCAATTCCACGCGCAATGGCGGCGACAGAATCCGACTCCCGGAACAATGGATTTGAGCAAGCCGGAAGCCACCGTTGACGCCGTGAACAACCGCGTCAATCTCGACGGCAAAAACAATTACGTCATCCTCGAAGCAAAGGGACGAGGCCACTACGTCGGCTGCAATCTAAGCATCGACAACATCAATCCGATACACGGTTACGATTGGTTCGGCGAAGGCGACGACATGATCTACATCGACGGCGAACAAACGCCTTCGCTTGTGGGAACCGGCACGGAAGATTATTTCTGCGCCGCGTGGGGCTATCCGTCCGGGCAATACAGCGGACTCTATCACGGCATTTCGCTCGCGCACCCGATTGCCAATGGCCCGTTTCATTCCGGCAAATGGACGACCTATAGATTCCACATCGAAGACCCGATTACATTCACACAGTCAATCAAAGTAACCATCGAACACGGCCACGCCAACGTTCAATCCAACGACTACTCTTCAACCGCCTACTGGTATCAAACCGAACCACATGGCGCATTTCCCGCCCTGCCCAAAGCTGAAGACCGCCTGCCGATCTCTGACGAAGACAGCGCGCGGCAGTTCTACAAAACCTTCTAATTTGGCTTAAAAACTCAAACCGTCGAACGAATCCTGATTCTACCCGGCGAGACGACGCTGAAGCGATTTGAAAATTCTGCACCATGTTTTCTCATGGCATCGGAGACTATTTCCGCTTTGCGTTCCGCCGACAATCCTGCTAGACGAAACAGAATGACGCCGCCCGTCGTAAGCCGCTTATCCCGGAAAACCAACTCGCCGAAATCTTTATCGCCCGTCACCAGCAACGCCGATTTTTCATTGGCTTGATCCAAAACAATATCATCCGATATGCCCGGCTCCATTTCGGCGACATATAAAACTTCGTGTCCGTCTTGCCGCAAACGCTCGACAATCTGCCGTTCAACGCTTTCATCCGCCAGCAGATTCATGCGGCTTTTTGAGGATTCGGGAGATGCTGCGCCGCGTATGTCAAAGCTGCCAGAATAGACTCTCTGGTTAAACGCGGATGAGCTTCAAGAATTTGTTCGACGGTTTCTCCGGCAGCCAACTTCTCAAGAATAAGTTCGACGGTGATACGCGTGCCTGCGATGACGGGTTTGCCCATCATCACGGCAGGGTCAGATTGAATAAAATCCGTGTTCATAATGATGCAAATTATATCCCAAACACCCGCAAGCATCGAACGCCCAAATTAACCGGGCGCGGCGAACCGCCGATACAGCTAAGGCTCACGGATGAAAGCGGCGCTATTCGCGCTCCGGTTGAGTGAGATGTTAGGCACTATCGGTTGGATCATTGACCGCTGTGAATGCCCTAGCTACTTTGAAGCCAGTACCCGTCAATACATACAATTCATCTTCATCATGCTTTACAAGTCGTCGGCGTTGAAGCGATGCGAGAGCCTCAACATACATCGCTGCAACAGCAGGATCATTTTCATCCCTAAAATTCTGCGGGCCTACCGAAACCCAATCATTAGTCTGATCGGCCCAAGATAAATATATCTCACCTTTATCTGCGGCAGCACGCAATATATCCATCTCCTCAGGAGATAGACTCGAAAGAGTTGAGTCAAAGGAGGTCGCAGCCCTTACCAAAAGAGCCAATGCGGAAGATTCTGCAACTTGCTTCCACTGCCTTAGCAAACTTACTCGGAATCGGGTTGGATCGTTATCTATGAGCTTTGCACAATTCTGACAAAGCCAGATGGCGTTGTTGCATAAATCTATATATTGCGGTTTCGGGTCTGAAATTTGACGGGTCTTCCACAATATATGGGCACAAAACCCTATTTATGCAACAAAGCCAAGCCAGATTGCATTGCTGGCGTGTTTTCGTTCTTTAGCTGAAAGAGAAAGGTCATATCTTGGTCCTCCAACGGAGGCGGCAGTAATGTGAGCCGCTACTCCAATATTTAATGCCTTAGTCGGATCAATTTGAGGGCCGCTAGTTGGTCTGCAACATTCAGGATTAGAGCAGCGGTTATTCACGCGATTAGCCACAATCCTCTTTACGTCTTCGCTGAAATCATCTCTCATTATCATTTTCCATTTCTGCGCCTAACTTCATATTACCACGCGTTTTTGCAATATAAGTGGCCGATGAACTATCGGCTACTTGATGCGCAAATCGAAGGGCATCATCAGCATTACTTCGCCGCGTTGCATGTGGTCGAGCACGTTGGCATAGCGAAAGGCGCGGCGTAAATCTTCGGGCAGTGCGTCGAGGGCGGCGCGTTGTTGTAGCCCGGCTTTGACGCTCGTATCGTCTTCGTCATCGCCGGAAAAGATTTGTTGAAAAAAGTTGCGCGGCACGGGGAGTATGACGCGATGCACTCCTTTGTTCGCCGGAATGTTTGCTAAAGATTTAGCGATTTCGATGGCTTTATCAAGGCCGCCGAATTCGTCTACGAGGCCGTTGGCTTTGCCCTGCGCGCCAGACCAGACGCGTCCCTGTCCGATGGAGTCTATGTACGCGGCGTCGCGTCCGCGCCCTTTGGCGACCTTCGGCACAAAGTCGTCGTAGTAGCCGACCTTAATCCAATTCTCGAAGCGTTCGCGTTCGTCTTTGGTAAACGGCTCCGTCTCGCGGAATAGCCCGGCGTTTTTGCCGCGCAGAACATACTCGCTGTTGATGCCGAGCCAATCGTAAAAACCCTTAACGACAGGCTTGCCCGCGAAAGCGCCGATGGAGCCTGTGATTGTCGAAGGCTCCGCGACGATTTTGTTGGCGGCGGCTGAGATGTAGTAACCGCCGGACGCGGCGAGGTCGCTCATCGAAACGACGACGGGCTTTTTCTCGCGCGCGCGTTCGACGGCGTGCCAGATAATGTCGGACGAGTGCGCGTAGCCGCCGGGACTATCGACGCGCAGCACGATGGCGCGAATCGTTTTGTCATCGCGCGCTTGATTCAAAGCTTTAACCATCGTGTCGGAGCCGACGGATTGACTCGTCGCAGAATTGTTGTTGGATGTGCCGGAGCCGATGTCGCCCGAAGCGTAGACGACGGCGATGCGCTCGCCTTCGTTGAGGTTCAAGGATTCCTGCGATACCTTGCGATACTGCGATTCTTTGACGAGCCGCAGCTTATCCGAATCTTTGTAGCCGAGCCGTTTCTTTAATTCGTTTTCGATTTCATCGCGGTAGTTTGCGCCGTCGATCAAGCCCGCATTCTTCGCCTCCGCTGCAACATACGGCGCGTTGTCGATGATTGCGCGCACATCGTCTGCGGACTTCTTGCGCGTCGCGGCAATGGCGTTGATGTAGCGATTGAATTGATCGTCGAGCAGCGCGTTGGTTACTTCGCGCTGTGCGTCCGACATGGTTTTGCGCGTGAAGGATTCGGGCGCGGATTTGTATTTGCCGATCTGGAAAGTATCGGGATAGACGCCGAGCTTATCGAGCGAGCCGCGAAAGAACATCACGTTGGCGGCGAGGCCGTTGACGAAAAGCGTTCCCGTCGGCGCTAAGTAAACGCGCTCGCAGGCCAGCGCGATGTAGTATTCCTTGTTCGTCGCAATCTCCATAAACGCATAAACGGGTTTCTTCGATGTGCGAAAATCCGCTATCGCGTCGCGCAGTTCGTCTGCCTTCGCCCATCCCGCATCGTTCGATGAATCTATTTCGATAATCAGCGCGCCGATGCGTTTATCAACTTTCGCTTTCTTGATTTCCGTGAGAATGCCTGTCAGCGACGGTTCATCGCTTCCGCCGAACAAGCGCCGTATCGGATCGTTCGGCAGGTAATCCGGCAAAGGCCCTTTAATCTTCAAAGTGAGCACGCTGTTATCTGCAATCGCTGGCTCGTCGTTTCTGAAAGCGACGAACAACAACGCGGCGCAGAGCATAATGACCACGACAAGCGTGAACAAAATGCCGAGCAGAATCAAAGCGATTTTACGTGTCCGTGACATTGGCATAATTTACTTACCCGAAAATTTTAGTGAAACGAAATTTGAATTGTGTGAGTACGTTGAGAAAGCGAAAAAGGTTTAGAAGAGAGAGACGAAGGAAAGTAAGTAGATGAAGCGAGGAAGGCGAAAGTGTAGAGGAAACCATTTATTGAATTAGTCGGTGCTGCTCAAAATAAATAGTGAGTTTGATTCTGACTTTCGCCCTTCGCTTTATCTAATTTCGCACGATCCAGCCACCGCCGATTACTTCATCGCCGCGATAAAAGACTGTCGCCTGTCCGGGCGTGATGGCGCGTTGCGGCTCGTCGAATTTAATGTACGCGCGCCCATTCGGTTGCGTGGTGATGGTGGCAGGCGCGGGTTGATGGCGATAGCGCACGCGGACTTCGGCGCGCACCGTTTCTTGCGGCTCATCGAACGCGATCCAATTAACGCCCGCCGCCGTAAAGTCTTCGCGCAGGAGTTCCTCGTCTTCGCCGACGACGACTCGATTGCGCGCCGCGTCGATGGAGAGAACGTAGAGCGGGCGCGGGCTAGAGATGCCGATCCCGCGCCGCTGCCCGACTGTGTAGCGATGAATGCCGCCGTGCTCGCCAACGCGCTCGCCACTCGTGTTGACGATTTCGCCCGCGCCCGGCAGTTTGTCGCCCGCGTTTTCCGCTTCGAGATAGCGATCAATAAAGCCCGCGTAGTTGCCGTCCGGCACAAAACAAATTTCCTGCGATTCTGACTTTTCGGCAACGTCCAATTCGTGTTCGCGCGCCACTTCGCGCACTTCCGGCTTAGACATTTCGCCCAAGGGAAAGAGCGAGCGCGACAATTGTTCCTGCGTCAATTCCCACAGAAAATACGATTGATCCTTTTGCAGATTCCTGCCGCGAAAAAGCCTGTGGCGATTTGCCGCCGCGTCATATTCAACGCGCGCGTAATGTCCCGTCGCAACCTTCTCGCAACCGAGACTTATGGCGAGACGGTCAAGCGACGCAAACTTCAAACGACTGTTGCAAGCGACGCACGGAATCGGCGTTTCACCGTTCAAGTAACCATTGACGAACGGCTCGACGACATCGCGCTCGAAATCCTGTTCGAGATTGAGCACGTAAAACGGAAACCCTAAGCTTGCTGCCACGCGCCGCGCATCGTACACGTCATCGAGCGAACAACAACGCGACGGCAGCGCTTCGCCGTTTTCGTCCATATTGATGCCGCGCCGCTGATTCCACAACTGCATCGAAAAGCCGATGAGTTCATGCCCTTGCTCTTTCAAGATTGCCGCCGCCGCGCTCGAATCCACGCCGCCGCTCATTGCCACTGCTATTTTCATAACTCTCAAAATCCGTGATGGGAAGAACGCTTTTCTCTATTGCCCATCATGCACACTTGTTTGCCGCTCGTTCGCGGCGGGTGTTAAGATGCACCGCTGAATAATAAAAACGTTTGCCGATTAACTTTTAGGATACCCGAAAACGGGCGCAGAAGTCAGCCCACCCCGCAAGCTTTGTTTGAGGCGAAGCGTTGCATAAATCAACGGCGATTGTTTATCGACAGTTAAAATATCAAAAGCGAAAGTTTATGCTTGAACGAGCCATCGAAGAATATACGGTTACGGAAGAACCTTTTTATCTCGCCACGAAAAGCGAGATCGAACTGTTTGAAGCCGCCTACGCCGCGCGTTTGCCTGTGATGCTGAAAGGCCCTACGGGTTGCGGCAAAACGCGCTTTGTCGAATATATGGCGTGGCGCTTGAACCGCCCGCTGATTACCGTCGCGTGCCACGAAGACCTCTCCGCGACAGACCTCGTCGGGCGCTTCCTTCTCGAAGGCGAGGAAACCATCTGGCACGACGGCCCTTTAACCGCAGCGGTGAGAAACGGCGCGATCTGTTATCTCGATGAAGTCGTCGAAGCGCGCAAAGATACTGTTGTCATTATTCATCCATTAACGGATCACCGCCGTCGTTTGCCGATTGAAAAGCGCGGCACAATCCTCGACGCGCCGAAGGATTTCATGCTCGTCGTTTCCTACAATCCCGGCTATCAATCCGTGCTCAAGGATTTGAAACAATCGACGCGCCAGCGCTTTGTCGCAATGGAATTCGATTACCCGCCCGCCGAACTCGAAACAGACATCGTCGCGCGCGAAGGCGGCATAGACGAGGCGGCGGCGCGTGATCTGGTCGTCATCGGGCAAAAAATTCGTAATCTGCGCGGGCATGGCCTCGAAGAAGGAGTCTCGACGCGACTGCTCATCTACGCCGCGCAGATGATCGCGCGCGGCATCCCGCCCGTCAACGCCGCCGAAGTCGCGCTCTGCTCGCCCATCACGGACGACCGCGAACTACAACGCAGCATACGCGAAATCGTCACCACAGTGATTTAGATTTTTCGGTAGTGCTCAAAAAGTAATGCTCGGTCTTTGAAAAATCAGTGGCGACTCGATGTAATAGGAAGTGACCAAACTTTCTCTACAAGGAGTCGCCCCGATGAACAACCCAAGTTGTCCACGCTGCCGATTATCGCATAGCAAACGCAACGGTCACACCCACTATGGCAAACAGAATTATCAATGCAAAGCGTGTCGGCGGCAGTTTGTCCAAGACTCGCAGCACATCGAAGACGAGACCCGCGCACTGGTCAAGAGGCTACTGCTTGAGCGACTCAGTTTGCGCGGAATCTGCCGCGTTGCAGGCATCAGCCTGACCTGGCTCTTGCAGTTCATCGCGGAAGTCTATGAGCAATTACCAAACGACCTGTGTGTCGAAGCGGTTTCGCCACCACGCCGCCTCCACCTGCTCCGGCTGGAGGCCGAAGTTGATGAACTATGGAGCTTTGTCAGACGCCGGGCCGATAAGCAATGGGTCTGGCTCGCCTTCGACTCCACAACCCGCCAGGTGATTGCTTTCTACGTCGGCGACCGGAGTCGAAAGGCGGCACGTCAACTATGGCGGCGCATCCCGCGCTCCTATCGGGAGCAGGCGACCTTCTACAGCGACGACTGGGAAGCATACAAAGGGGTGATCCCAGTAGCACAGCATCAGGTCTGTGGCAAGGAGTCGGGACTGACCAGTGGCATCGAGCGCTTCAACTGTACGCTCCGGCAGCGAGTCTCGCGGCTGGTGCGCAAGTCGCTCTCATTTTCAAAGAAGCTTGAGAATCACATCGGCGCAATCAAGTATTTCATTTGCCACTATAACCGAGAGGTGATTCGCATTAGTTGATCAGCATTACTTTTTGAGCACTACCGATTTTTCGTCGTGACTTAGAATTTCGTTTCAATCCGTCTGCTTATAATTGATGAACGAGCGTAATCGCGGACACATGTTCGATGCAGAAACAGAGGAGCACGAAACTGCGTCCACCGCGTCAACTGCGCCGCCGCCGCCACCGCAGCTAATAGACAAAGCCTTGCGCGAGCGTTTGCGTTCCGTTAAAAGCGCGACGGAGCGGCGCACAATCGCTGGATACGCGCGCGAACTCAAGCTGCTGCAAAAGGATGTTGCGCGCGCTGCTCTGGAAGCGAGCGCCGCCATCGCGGGCGTATCCTTGCGCGCGAGCATAGAGTTTTTGCGCGCCGCGCCCGCCGCCGCACGCGTGTTGCAGACGACGGAACTCCTTCGCGCATGGAGCGAGATGGGCAGGCGGCTCGCAATAAATGACGTGGAATCAGCCGTCGTGTTTTTCAGCGCGGGCGTGGAAGATTTCGCTCATCTGCCGTTGGACGCGCGCGCGCTTGTTTTTCAAATCTGCGCGCGCCAGATGACTTTATCGAGCGCCGCCTCCCTCGATACCTTCCGGCTCGCCCCGACGCTCACGCGAGACGTAGCGAACCCGAATCTACTACGCTCGATTCTCGAAGTGGCAGCGGAAATCTCCAGACGCTCGGCGCGCCACAGCGCGGATTTTCTAGAGGCGACGCCGCGCGTTTTAGATTGCTTTCGTGCCTTCGCAAACGAAAACGAAGATAATGAAAGTAAAAATAATTTTGATTCTAAAAGCGGAGATGAAGAAGCGAAGATAGCACGCGCGGCAGTGCTGCTGGCAAATGCTTTTGCGGTGCGCGCCGGAGGAGTCGCCGCAGATTTGTGGGCGACGTTGCCCAAGGCTCTGAAAAATTTAAGCGCCGAAGATTCGCTCAAACTATTGCAGCACACGGGAGAATTCTTAGAGCGCGGCGGCGGCGCGGCCTTGCACATACTCGTTGCGGGCGGCGATGTTCTGCGCCAGATTCCCGAATCATTCGACGCATGGACACAGTTGCTGTGGACGCTTGCCGAACACGGTAACGCGAGCCTCGTCGCCTTTGTTCGCGCGAGTCCCGGCTTTTTTCAAATGCTTGCGAAGGAGTCTGGCGCAGGCAGAGCGCTTCATGTTGCGCGGCGTGTTTTGAATGTCACGCGCGAAGTTGCGCAGTTGGATTCCGAAGCTGCGCTCGCCTGTTTCCGTTCGAGCCTCGCGGCGTTGCGCGCGGCATCCATCGAACAATTCGAGCAGTGGGCGCGCGAAGGTTTGCAGCCCGCGACGGACGCGCGCGCGCGCCGCAGTTATTATGCGCTCGAAACACGCCGCAGCAACGATGCCTTGCGCATCGGCGGCGACGAGCGTGCCGCAGGGATCGCGCTCGAACCAATACGGCACACGCTCCAACTTTACATCGAAGGCTTGACCGGACACGTTGTCGAAATTGCGCCCATCAGCGCCATCGGCGAAGAAGCGCGCATCAACGACGGGCGCACGATTTATTTGCCTGCCATAGTCGCGGAATTCGGCAACGACGCGGATGATTTTCGTCTTTACAAAGTTCTCGCCGCGCACGCCGCAGGACAAATTGAATTCAGCACGCACGAGCGAGACACGGCGGATTTACGCGATGCTTACACCGCAATCAACGAGCTTTACGCGGCGGAGAACCGGGACGCGCTCGATGCCTTTGCCTTGAGCGGCTATATCAACGACATTGCGAACAGCGAACCGGCGTTGTCCCTTGAAGAAGAAGCGAGACGCGCCCGCGCGGAGCAACGCACATTGCCGCCCGATTCAGATTACCGCGCGGTGCTCGCCCTGTTTCCAAACGCCGGACTCGCGCAAAGGATTTTCGGGACGCTTGAGAACGGGCGCATTGATCGCCGCCTGCGCCGCGCTTATCGCGGCCTCGCGCGCGACCTAGATGTGACGCGCGATTACTTGCGAATGCGTCGCCCGCACATTACGGAGTTGCCCGCGACGCTCGTTCCCTTCGAGCTTCTTTTTCAAATCACGCTTTGCGGCGGCGCGCTCGATGACGCGCGTCAGTTTTACAATCAAATCGTTTCCGAACTCGAAACCATCGTCGCCGATTATCTCATCAAGCCCGACGCCGCTGCCGTCGCAAGCACGTTAATGGCGACGAGCCGCGTATACGCTCTTTTCCAAAACATCTCTCCCGAAGATTCCGAGCAGCAGCAATCCATATTGCCCGAAGAAGAACCAAGCAATGACGGCACAATTAGCGATGCGCCCGCGCGCGAAACGGAAGACGCCGAAGGCACGCCTGAAAAACGCCCGCGTGAACAAGACGCGCGCGAACTCTTCAACGCATGGAACAGCCCGAACACGGAAGGCGATCCCGATGAATTGCAGTCGCTTGACCGCCCTGCGCAAGCGCAAATGCCGGAGCAGGATTTAGAGCCGGGCGACGTGGCTTACAATTACGACGAATGGGACAGAGATTTGACGGACACGCGCATCGATTGGTGTCGCGTGATTGAAAAGCGTGTGCGTCGCGGGCATACAAATTTCGTCGAAGACACGCGCAATCGCCATAGAGGTGTCATCTCTTCGATTCGCTATCAATTTCAGTTAATGAAGCCGGAAAACCTGAAGCGCGTCACGAATGAATTAGACGGCGACGATTACGATTTGAACGCCGTCATCGATTACGTGATTGATCGCCGCACGGCTAACGTCGGCGGGCAATCCGAACGTCTCTACACGAAACGCCTGCGGCGCGAACGCGATGTTGCCGTTTCCTTTCTGCTCGATCAATCGTCTTCGACGGCGCGCACCATCGGGCGACACCCCTTGCAGCCCTACACGCATCCCGGACGCCGCATCATCGAAATCGAAAAGGAAGGACTCGTTTTGATGAGCGAAGCTTTGGAAGCAGTCGGTGATGTTTATTCGATCAACGGCTTTTCTTCCGAAGGCCGCCGCAACGTGCGGTTCTACGTTATCAAGGATTTCGACGAAAAATATTCCGAAGAAATCGAGGGGCGCATCGGCGGCATTACCTACCAGAACAACACGCGTCTCGGCGCGGCGATTCGTCACGCGACCACGCGCCTTGCACGGCAGGAAGCGCGCACGCGTCTCTTGATTGTGCTTTCCGACGGGCGGCCTTACGATCACGACTACGGCGACGCGCGTTACGCACGCGAAGACACGCGCGAAGCCTTACGACAGGCCAAGCTTCAGAACGTAACGCCCTTTTGCATCACGATTGACCGCGAATCCGAATCCGAACTGCGCGACCTATACGGCGATGTCGGCTACACAATCATCGACGATGTGATGAGCCTTCCCGAACGTCTGCCGGGCATTTACAGGCGACTAACGACGTGAGAACAGTTTTCAGTTTTGAGTTTTCAGTTCTCAGCACTCAAGCTGTAGCCTTTAACTGAAAACCGAAAACTGAAAACTCAAAACTGAATTATGAGTCAACAACTTTACGATTGCATTGTGATCGGCGCGGGGCCGGGTGGATTGAGTGCGGCGCTTTTTCTGGCGCGCTATCGTCGCCGCGTGCTGACGTTTCACCACAACAGCCCGCGCAATATTTATTCGCACGGCGTGCATGGCTTTCTAGGGCATCACAATATTCTGCCGCTCGAATTATTGACGCGCGGGCGCGAGGAAGTAACGAAGCACGGCGGTCTTATCATCGAAGGTTGCGTGACGAAAGCCGAGCGCATCGCGGACGATCATTTCCGCGTGACATCGGGCGATGAAAAGACCGTCGAGCAGACTTTCGACACGCGGCGCATTCTGCTGGCGACAGGCTTGCGGGATTTTACGCCGGACTGTCCGGGCTTTCAGGATTTCTACGGCGCGACGGTGCATCACTGCCCGGATTGCGACGGCTTTGAAGTGACGGGCAAGCGCGTTGCCATCCTCGGACATGGAAGCAACACAGTCGGCTTCACGCTCAGAATGCTGACGTGGACGGACAAGCTGACGCTGATTACCAACGGCGATCCGGGCGACATGACGGACGAGCACCGCGCCAAGCTCGCGGCGTTTAATATTCCCATCACAAACCAGAGCATCGCTAAATTGGAAGGCGACCCGGAAACGAAGCAACTAAAATACGTGCGCTTCGATGACGGCGAATCTCTCGAATGCGACGCGCTCTTTTTCAATCTCGGCACAGTGCCTTCGTCAAGGTATTTGCATGAATCGCTCGGCTGCAAGTTAGACGAAGAATGCGGCCTCGTCTGGGTTGACGGCGATCAGCAAACAAGCGTCGCGGGCGTTTACGCGGCGGGAGACTTAACGCCCAATTCGCAACTCGCCGTCGTCGCGGCGGCAGAAGGCGCGATGGCCGCCATACACATACACAAATCCTTGATCCCGGAAGACCGCCGCATTTAAGTCGTCCGGCCTTTGATTTTCAGCACAACGAATGTCACATCGTCGTCCTGTGCTTTAGCGCCCGCCCATGCGTCGCCTGTTTCGACGAAGTGATTGATAATCGCTTGCGACGATTCGCGCGCGACTTCCTTTAATAAACTTTTTGCGCGCTCGTAATCGATCATTTCATTCTGCTCGTTAAAGCGCTCTGGAAAGCCGTCGCTCATCAGCACCACTGCGTCGCCGGGCGCAAGCGCAAACTGTTGCTGCTTGTAGGGAAAATCCCGCACGCTTCCCAAAGGCATTCCGGTCAGTGAAACTTCTTCGACGATCCCCGTCGCCGCATGATAAATCAAAGTCGAAGGCATACCGGCGGCGCTCAACGTCAGTTGATTGTCTTTGACTTTGATAATCGTCATCGCCATAAAGAGCGCGCGCAAATTCATTTCCTTCAGCACGCGCGTCGAGTGCCGGAAAATTTGCGTAATGTCCGGCTCGGCGGCAAACGTGCGAAACAAACTTTTCGCCGCCGTAACCATCGTGCCTGCTTTCAAACCGTGACCCGTTGCGTCGCCGACGGCGATTGTTAGAGTGCCGTCTTCTTCAACATGAAAGTCGTAGTAATCGCCGCCGACTTCCGTCGTGGGCTTCATATACGCGGCGATTTCAAGGTTGGGTATGTCCGGTAACTTCTTCGGCAGCATTGAAAGCTGCAACTGTCTGGCTTCTTCCAATTCCTGCGCGCGTCGCTCGTACTCGACTTTGTCCCGTTCGTGCTGCAGTTCTTTCTCGGATAGTTCTTTGACGTGCTCCAACTCTATTTCAAGTCGTTTGTTCGTGCGTGCAAAGCGGCGCGCGAGAAAAATCGAGATAACGATAACCAGACCATAAGTGCTGATTTGGCGCATCACATCAATCACGTTCGGCGGCAAAGGGAAACCCGCTAGACCTAAAATCGCTCTGGTGATTGCGGATGCCTGCAAAAGCACGCCGATGCCGATGATCCACGCTCCGTCCACCTTTTTTCGCAACGCCTGCGCCGTCACGCGTAGCGACTCGACAATTATAAAAAACGCAATTAGGACATTAAGCGCCAAACTTGCTTTTGAGTTCGGGAAAGTAAAGCCGATGGCGAGCCAAATGATGCTCACAGCGAGAAATATCCAGAACTGACGCGGAATGCGCGCGGCGAGCGTGACGTAAAGGAACGCCAGAAAAGCTAAGTTCTGAACCGCGATGAGCAGAAAGACAAGTTGCCGTAGCAGCACGATCTTTGCGATGTCGTCATGACTATTATTAACTCTTCCGCCCGTGTAAATGAAAAGCCCGTAGCCGACAATAAACAGCCCGAAGAAAAGATAGGCTCTCTCGCGCGGATAAAATCCGTAGATTAGCAGAAACAAAATGCCGACGGCGAAGAATAAGCCAATGGCAATTCCTGCGCTACGATTGTCGTAAAATATCGTCTCGACCCGTGATAGGAAGGAGTCGAGCTTAGACACGCGCAACTCAAATCCGACGCCGAAATCTTGCGGCACGCTGGCGCTCAAGAATTTACTCCAACCGGAATTCGGATCGCGTAGAGCCGTGCAGGAATGGCGCACGGCAATCACATGCTCACCCGTGCCGCCCAGTGCAATGCGAAACTGTGCTCTCTTCGGGTTGTAGGCCTGCTCCGTCTCCGCGCTCGCACCGACGACACCGAAGCGTTTGACCAACACGCCGTCAACAAAAATTTCACTCGCTCCCCAATGATTCATCTCAAACGCCAGCGGCACGTCCGCC
>JBPCOJ010000089.1:0-18733 GCA_051000345.1 Pyrinomonadaceae bacterium
GCACTGAAATCTGGCGACGCTGGCCTATGGCAGGGATGCCGCAAGCCTTCAGTTCGCGCGCCGAATATGACCGGCTTATCGAAGCCCTTGTCGCCACCGAAACCATCGAAGACGGCACGAAAATTTATTGGGACTTACGGCCTTCGGCGCGCTACGAAACGGTGGAGTTTCGCGTCACGGATGTCTGCATGACGATTGACGAAGCCGTGATGATCGCCGGACTCTCGCGCGCCCTCGCACGCACCACACACGCGGAAGCGATGCGCAATGAGCCGATCACACACGCGCGTCCCGAACTCCTGCGCGCAGCCAAATGGCGCGCCGCACGTTATGGCCTCGACGCCGATTTGATAGACATCGAATCGGCGCGCGCCGTTCCCGCCCACGACCTCGTCGAAAAACTTCTCGCACGCCTGCGCCCCGACCTCGAAGAACAGGGAGAGTGGGACGAAATCAATTCCCTCACACGCGAAGTTCTCACGCGCGGCAACGGCGCAACACGCCAGCGCGCCGCCTACGCCCAAAACGGACGCCTCGAAGATGTCGTCGATTTAATCGTCGCCGAAACCGTGAAAGGAAATGCCTGATAGATTCCTAAGCCTGAAACATCAGGCCGCTCGATTTGTTGACGGATAACACCGACAAAGAGAGTATTATGTAGCTGTTACCCATATAATGAGCGTTAGCCCGCTACTTTGTAATCTCACGGCAAAGATAATGGAAAGTTTCAGCCAATGAACCGCGTCATCAAAAGATTATTGGGCAGCTTGATTTTGGCAATTGCTGCGTTCTTATTCATTGTATTCACCGCTTCCATTAACGCCGCTCAAAGTATGGGTGGCCCCATGAATATGTCGCCTTCTCCAGAAGAATGGTTCTACATTGTTTTGGTGCTTGATGCGCTTTTTCTGTTAATAGCTTTTGGCGGAATCAAGCTGCTTGGACTTGGAAATCGAACCATTGGGGTGTTGAGCATTTTAATCGGAATCATTATCTTAGTGATTGGAGCTAAAAATCATGTTAATGCACCGCTCCTTGACGGAATCAATGATACGAACAAGATGCCCGTGCCGCCTTTTCTGCATTACGTGGTGTATAGCTTCGTAGGAGCTTGTTTGATGATTGGCAGTTGGTTAATTGCAAAGGATTTCGTCAGAAAAAGCGTAAAGTAACGTTGAATTTTATAAATCACAGCGCGGGCTAACAAGTCCTTGCACCTGACCGCCCGACAGCGTGCCTCTCAAGTTCCTTTGTTCCATAACGTTGAATGCTGTTCGCTGGGCGGCAGGTGAAGTCGGGCGTTCGGCGTTTCTTGATTACCTGAAAGGCTTTGATAAATGAAGATGCAAAACGGGACTAAAATTATATTGCGTCCGGGCATTACAAATCGGCATTTGTGGTATCCCGAACGTCCGCCAAAAGCTGAGTGGGAAAAGATTCGGAGAGTTGTGCTTGAGCGAGACGATTGGACTTGTGCTGGTTGTAAGCATCGCGCTTTTAAGTGGATGAATGTTCATCATCTTGCGGATAGCGGCGATAATAGCCCTGAAAATCTTGTTGCTCTTTGCGTTGCTTGTCATGCAGTTTTTCACGTTGGTTTGAATCTCATGCACAAAAGCGTGGAAGTTTGGGAGAGCGGAATCTCGCAAGTTGAAATTGTGCAACGCACCCGCGAAGGTGTAAGACAAGGCTTGACCCTGGACGAAATCAAAGCGCAACTCCCGCTCAAGTCTGGCAAACATCCTGCAAATTCGACTCGATATGCAAATGAACTTATTGGTAAAATGAAGGACGCCCCGAGAGCTTATCTTGATGAGCCTTTGTGCGTTGTGTTTGTAAATTTTACGAAGTGGCAACTTGGCGCGGACGAACTTCCTCGCTGAGACACGCCGAACAAGTCCTTGCAGCGGACTCTTTGCCCGCGACGTTCTCATCAATCAAAGTTGCGCGGGGCAAAGAGCCGCTGAATTCCGGCGTTGGGCGTTTCCTCTTTGTCTCGTGTAGGGCTTAAGGGTATATTTACGGCATGGATGCAGCTTTTGAGTGGGATGCGGAGAAAGCGGAATCAAATCTTCAAAAGCACAATGTTTCTTTCGACGAAGCAGCTACTGTCTTTTTCGATCTGCTTTCAGTAACCATTCCTGATCCATTGCATTCAGGCGAGGAAAATCGTTCCGTTATTACCGGCCTGTCTCAGCAACAACGTCATTTGGTCGTCGTGCATACGGATCGTGGCGAGAAAATCAGAATCATTAGCGCGCGGCAGGCGACGCCGAGTGAAAGGAAAAAATATGAATCAGGAACCGAGTAACGAACGCGATCCAGAGATGTTAGACGAGTATGATTTCAGCGGCGGAGTGCGTGGCAAGTATGCAGCTCGTTTCGCGCAAGGCAGCAATGTTGTGGTGATTGACCCGGATGTTGCCCAAGTATTTGCGGACTCAGAGTCTGTGAATCGTGCGTTGCGCGCGTTAGTAGGAATTATCCGGCATCAGTCCGGGAAAGCGCAGCCGTAAATCCCTTTTTGCCTTAAGGCACGGTCAGACAAGTTCTTGCACTTGACCGCCCAATAATCCGCCTCTCAAGCAGCGTTGTTCCATTATGTTGAAGGCTTTTCGTTGGGCGGCAGGCGAGATACGGTTTTTAATTATTCTCCTGATGAGTTGCGTGGGGAATTAGGCTTGTGATGCGTTGATGCGCGGCGAGTAAAAGCCTAACAAGTCATTCGAGCGGACTATCCATTGGCAATCTTTTCATCGGGCATCCCGGCCTCACAGTTTGAATACCGTATGGTGGCTTTGCGCATAATAAAGGAACATCTATCATGGCACAGCGTGCTAATGGTTGTCCCGCAACCTTCAAGCTAAAAGGACTCCGATAAATGACAATGCAAATAAGATTTTTGCCGTGCGCGGCTTGCGTCGTGATACTTTTTAGCGTTCCGTCGTTGGCTCAAACCTTCGAGCGCCGCCCAACAAATCCGCCGCCTCAAGCTGAGGAACAACTGCCGGTTCTCCCGCCAAACGCCACGTCACTCGAGATAGTGGCAAATGAAATCGGGCTACTGCGAAAATCGCTGCAAGCTTTGAACATCCGATTGCGCGACATCAGCGAAAAATTTCGCGCCCCCGATGCAAATCAAAGCGGCGCGCCGAACGACAAACAAAATCGCATTTCGCTTAGCCTAGAACTCTTAACCCGCGCCGAACAACGCGCTGAAATCTTGCGAAAACAGCTTCTCGAATTAATCGAAAAGGAAACCTCGTATAAAAACCGTCTCGTGCAGATAGATGAAGATATGCGTCCCGAAAGCATTGAGCGCGCGCTGACTCTGGTCGGCTCAACACGCGCTCCCGAGCTGCGCGACGTTCGACGCCGGGTTTTGGAAAATGAGCGAAAGGGATTTGACAGCCTGCTGAATCAAACTGCTCAGAGCCGCCTACGGCTCGATGACGACGTGAAGCAGGCCGATTCGCTGGTTTTCAAACTCCGGCAGCGCCTACTTCCGTTGATTGATAAAGAGATCGAGAAAATCAATTCCAATTAAAACTCGACTCCACGTTGATGAAGTCGCTTGCCTGCTGTAACGTGTTTCAATAAAGACGTACACAATCATGCAACAGAAAGTGGGATTACTATGAGCATCGACATCAAGACATCGGGAGCGCACCACATTGCGTTGCGCTCCACAGACTTAGCACGCTCGAAGCGCTTCTACACGGAGACGCTCGGCTTCAAGATTGTCAAGGAGACGCCCGCATTGTTTCTCTTCATGGCAGGCAGCACCGCCTTCGGCGTCCGCGCGCCCGAAGCCGATACGCCCAAGGGTGATGAGTTCAATCCGCACCGCGTCGGGTTGGATCACATCGCGCTGGCCTGCGATGACGAAACGGAATTGGAGCGGGTCGCGGCGGCGCTCACAAAGGCGGGCGTGGAGAACACGGGCGTCAAGCTCGACGAGACGCTCGGCAAGCGCTATGTCGCCTTCAAAGACCCCGACCGTATCGCGTGGGAGTTTTATATGGTTTAGAGACTATCTGTAACAGGCTATCGTTACGCAATGGAATCGTATCAGGCAAAAGGAGATGAATAAATGGCAGACCCTAGAAATGTGGCGCACGATAAAAAGGTGATGGAAGAAAAAAAACACGACGGCGAAGATTTGCATGACGGCACACTCCATGTTCCGCAGCCCGGAATGAAACCGCCTTTGGAGAAACACGAAGACGAAGCCGCTGAAGAAAAGCAGCAGGATACGAGCGAAAGCGCATAAAGCATTTTTTCAGTAGAATGTTCGTTCGGGAGTTGAGCGGAGCAAACGGCGTGCGGTATATTTCAAATGCTTCGGGAGGCTTAGGCTAATTGGTAAGTCAGCAGTCTTGAAAACTGCCGGGAGAAATCCCTTGGGGGTTCGAGTCCCTCAGCCTCCGTCAATAATTTTATGCACGCGCTGTTGTTTCCTGCCGAGCCGTTCGCCATGTCGCTGAAGAAGCGCGCGGGCGGCTCGATTGCTTTCGCCGTTTTGATGAAAGGCGGGCGGGCATGTTCGAGTTGCAGCGTGAGGAGAACGCGAATTGTTCACAGGTATGCGCAGGATTTCCGCCGCGACGATGATTGCCGTCGGCTTGCGGCGTTTCAATGCGGGCGCGGCGCTTTGGTTTCAGGGAAGCGCGACGCTCAAGCACGGTTGGGCTTACCTCGTCGATTTTTGGAGCACTTACATTGAGCGTAAGTTGACTATCGGTAGTTTCTCGATTTCGCTTTCCAGCCTCGTCTTCGGCTTCCTCATTTTTATTGCGACGCTGCTCGTCTCGAAATGGCTGCGCTCTTTTTTACAGAAACACCTTGAGAATCGCCCGCATATCGATCCCGGCCTTCAATACACGTTCCTGCGCCTGACGCATTATCTGATTATCACCGCAGGCGCGCTCACTGCCTTCACCATCGCCTTCAATGCCGATTTAACGAAGCTGACAGTTTTGCTCGGCGCGGTCAGTCTCGGCATCGGCTTCGGTTTGCAATACATCGCGGGCGACATCGCGTCCGGTTTCATACTTCTCTTCGAGCGCCCCGTGCGCGTCGGCGACTTTATCACCATCAACGAATCGAAGGGCGAAACGCAGGGCAAAGTGCAGAGCATAAATTTACGCACGACGACAGTGCTCACCAACGACCGCATCGCCGTCATCGTGCCGAACTCGAAGCTGGTCAATCAAACGCTCGTCAACTGGTCTTACGGCGATAGGCGCTCGCGCATTCCCATTCCCGTCGGCGTCTCCTATGACTCCGATGTAGACCTTGTGACGAAGACTTTGCTGCGCGCGCCGGAAGGCGTAACCAATGTTCTACAAGAACCGAAACCAACCGTGCAGTTCCTGAACTTCGGCGATTCCTCGCTCAACTTTCGCCTGCTCGTCTGGACGGACAAGCCGCGCCTTCACCCGCAAATCAAGAGCGCTATCAACTATCGCATCAGCCAATTATTTCGTGAAGCCAACATCGAAATTCCATACCCGCAACGCGAATTCCGCTTGCGCGGCGGCGCGCTGCAAATCGAAGGCGTCGGCGACAGCGGCGCGCACGACGGCGAAACAGCGGCGGAAGACGACGAACGCCGCTCCGATCCGCATTACGAACAACACCCCTAAAATTCATTTGCCAGAAACGCCCGGCACAGCGTAGTCTGTTCGCGCTGTCTGAATGGCTGTTCATTCACCGCTCGATTTCTTAGTTTTAAGACTCGTTTCTTCAACAGTTTATTGATGCGTCCTGCCCGCTCCATTTCTCCGTCTTCTTCTCGCACGCTTGTCGTTGATAAGCGTGAAGCGATTTTGCGCGCGGCGACAAGCACTTTCGCGCGCAACGGCTACTTCAATTCCAAAGTCGCGGACATCGCGCGCGCGGCGGGCGTCGCCGACGGAACAGTTTATCTTTACTTCAAAAGCAAGGAAGAGATTTTGCATTCCATCTTTGATAGAAGCGTCAATGAAGCGATTACGGAATGCCGCAAGCAGCTTGAAACCATCACAGACCCGCGCGAGAAATTGCGCCGCATCGCGCATCTTCATCTCGAACGGCTCGGCGCAGACCGCGACCTCGCCGTTGTGTTTCAAGTCGAACTGCGCGGCTCGACGAAGTTTATGGAAGAATTCTCCGCCGCAGGGTTCGGCGAGTATTTGCGCCTGATTCGCGCGGCTTTCGAGGAAGGCCAGCGCGCC
The DNA here is from genome assembly GCA_051000345.1 of Pyrinomonadaceae bacterium. GTDB lineage: Bacteria > Acidobacteriota > Blastocatellia > Pyrinomonadales > Pyrinomonadaceae > JBHENC01. The sequence continues at coordinate 6,219 of JBPCOJ010000089.1, forward strand.
AAAATTTTTCGCCGCGAACTAAATCCGAAAGTTGTTGCTAAAATTCTTTTCGGCGCGCTCGATGAAATGGCGACGAATTGGATTCTCTCCAAGCGCCGCTACAAACTCGCGCCGCTCGCCGATCAAGTATTGGACATTTTTCTCAATGGAGTAATCGCCGGATGAACAACACTTCGGCAACAAAAACCACCGCAGACGCCGCAGCAGCAACGACGGCGGAGACGATGCACGTTCCGCTCCCGCGCGCGCCTTTGGAAGAAGGCGAACCGACCACACTCGTCGAAATGTTCGAGCGCGCTGCTGAAAAATTTCAAAAACCGGATGCGCTCAATTACAAAAGAGACGGCGCGTGGCATTCTATTTCATCAAGCGAATTAGTTGCGCGCGCCCGCCGCATTGCGCTAGGGCTGCACGCGCTAGGGCTAAGGCACGGTGACCGCGCCGCGCTGCTTTCCGACAATTGCCCGGAATGGACTCTCGCCGACGCGGGCTGCCAATTCGCAGGCGTCATTGACGTTCCCATTTACCCGACGCAAACGCCCGCCCAAGCCGCATACATTCTGAACGATTCCGGCGCGCAACTTCTTTTCATTTCACACCGGGCGGCATTTGCGCGCATTCAAGCGGCGCTCGAAAATTGTCCGGCGCTAAAGTACGTTGTCTTCTTCGACGCAAGTGAACGAACGGAAGCAACGACGGGCCTGCGCGCGTTGTCGCTCGCCGAACTCGAAACGCACGGAAGTGAATTGGAGAAGGCGCAGCCGGAGCTTGCAAACGAACTCGCGCGCCACGTTGAGCCAGACGATCTGGCAACGATAATTTACACTTCCGGCACGACCGGAGAATCCAAAGGCGTGATGCTCACGCACTCGAATATCGTCTCCAACTTAATCGACGTTTCGCATCATCTCGGCTTTAGCCCGCACGATGTCGCGCTCTCCGTGCTGCCGCTCTCGCATATCTTCGAGCGCACCGGAATGTATATGTACACGCATCGCGGCATCAGCGTTTTTTACGCCGAATCGCTGGAGAAAATCGGCGACAACATGCGCGAAGTGCGCCCAACGCTGATGCTCGCCGTGCCGCGCCTTTTCGAGAAAATTTACGCGCGCATCAAAGAAAAAGCCGCCGCTGGCGGACGCCTCAAAGCATCGCTCCTAGCATGGGCTGTCGAAATCGGGAAACTTTGTGCGCGCCACACATTCAACCACCAATCCGTGCCGCTGCATCTTGCGCTCCAACATAAACTTTTATCGCGGATTGTTTTCTCGAAATGGCGCACGGGCATGGGCGGGCGCATACGTCTTTTCGTTTGCGGCGGCGCAGCGTTGCCCGAAGAACTCGGCTATATTTTCGCGGGCGCTGGCCTTCCGATCATGGAATGCTACGGCCTCACGGAAACCTCGCCCGGCGTGACCATCAACGAACCCAAGACGCAGCGCATCGGCACAGTTGGCCGCACGATTCCGCATGTCAAAGTGAGAATCGCGCCGGACGGCGAAATCGAAACGCGTGGCCCGAACATCATGCGCGGCTACTACAACAAACCTGCGGAGACGGCGGCTGTTTTCACATCCGACGGTTGGTTCAAAACAGGCGACATCGGCGCGCTCGATGCGGAGAATTATTTGCGCATCACGGATCGCAAAAAGGAACTCTTCAAAACATCCGGCGGCAAATACATCGCGCCGCAGTTCATCGAACAGCTCATTAAAAATTCGCGCTTCGTTAATCAAGTCGTGCTCGTCGGCAACGGGCGCAAATTCCCTGCCGCACTAATCGTGCCTGATTGGGAGCAAGTCAAAGCCTACGCCGCGCTCAAAAACATAGAGGAGCGCGAGCCTGCGGAACTCTTAACGCATCCGCGCATCATTGATTTATTCGAGCGGCAGATTGACGCTCTCTCTGCAAATCTCGCGCAGTATGAGCGAGTCAAGCGCGTCGCTCTGCTCGAACACGAACTCACGATTGAAGGCGGCGAGCTGACGCCGACGATGAAAGTCAAACGACGCGTCGTCGATGAAAAGTACCGCGATGTAATTGACCGTATTTACAAAGAAGCGGAAGGCAATACGCTGCACTAATTGATTCGCGTTGCTTTATCGTTCAAGCGCAAACTGCAATCCACTCTTGCTGAATGAGCGCTCATTCAGTATTATCCATGCCCGACAAGAATCCGACGAAAGGCTCTGTTCCCCTTATGTTCCGAATCGAAAAGGCCGCTGTCCTCGGCGCTGGCACGATGGGCGCGCAGTTGGCCGCGCATCTGGCGAACGCAGGCATTCCCGTGCTGCTGCTAGACATTGCGCCGCGCGAACTCCTTCCCGAAGAAGCGGCGAAGAAGCTGACGCTCGAATCGAAGGAAGTGCGCAACCGCATCGCGCGCGCCGGACTCGAAGCCGCCAAGCGCGCGCGTCCCGCCGCGTTCTTCACACCCGGCACGGCATCGCTCGTCAGCGTCGGCAATTTCGATGACGACATGGCGCGCATCGCGGATTGCGACTTAATCATCGAAGCCGTCGTCGAAAATCTTGACATCAAACGCAAGCTTTACGAAAAGGTTGAGCAGCACCGCCGTCCCGGTTCGATCATCGCTTCCAACACAAGTGGCATTCCGATTCGCGCGCTTGCCGAAAATCAATCCGAAGATTTTCGCGCTCATTTTTTAGGCGCGCACTTTTTTAATCCGCCGCGTTATTTGCATCTCGTCGAACTCATTACAACCGAATGGACGAAGCCGGAAGTCGCGTGTTTCATGCACGGCTTTCTGGATGGGCGTCTCGGCAAAGGCGTCGTCGTCGCTAAAGACCGCCCGAATTTTATTGCCAATCGCATCGGAACTTTCGGCGCGATGGATACGATACGGACGATGCTCGAAGACGGATATTCGATTGAAGAAATCGACAAGCTGACGGGGCAAGTTGTCGGGAGACCGAAGACGGCGACGTTTCGCACGTTCGATCTCGTCGGGTTGGATGTCTTCACGCATGTTGCACAGAATCTTTACGACGCCGCGCACGAAGACGAAGAACGCGAGACATTCATCGCGCCGGAATTTTTGAAGAAGATGATCGGGCAGGGATTTCTCGGCAATAAAACCAAGGGCGGATTTTATCGAAAGCAGAAGGCCGCCGACGGTGAAAAGCAGGAAATATGGACGCTCGATCACGCGTCGCTCGAATATCGCCCGCCGCAGAAAGTTAAACTGCCCGCGCTCGATATGGTAAAGAGCATTGATGACACAAGCGAGCGCATCAAGCAACTTGTGTGGAGCAAAGACCGCGCGGGAGCGTTTCTCTGGAAAACCTTTTCGCGCACGTTGCGTTATGCGGCGAATCGCATTCCTGAAATCGCGGACACCGTTGTTGAAGTTGATCAGGGGATGCGTTGGGGCTTCAATTGGGAACTCGGCGTGTTTGAAACGTGGGACGCCATCGGAGTCGAAAAGTCAGTCGCGCGGATGAAGGAAGAAGGCCACACAGTTCCCGCCAACGTGCAGAAAATGTTAGAGACGGGCGCGACATCGTTCTACAAAACAGAGAACGGGCAGAAGTCCTTTTTCGACTTCGCTTCGTTAAAGTATGTTCCCGTAAATGAGCCTTCCGGCGTCATCATTCTCAAAGCGATTAAAGACCGCGCGGGCGTCGTCCAAAAGAATGCGGGCGCGTCGCTTGTTGACATCGGCGACGGCGTCGCGTGTCTCGAATTTCACTCGAAGATGAACTCGCTTGGCGGCGACACAATCGAGATGATCGGCAAATCGCTGCGTGAAGTCGAAAAGAATTTCGAGGGGCTTGTGGTCGGCAATCAGGGCGCGTATTTCAGCGTCGGTGCAAACCTGATGCTGATCCTACTTGAAGCGCAGGAAGAAAATTGGGAAGACGTAGATTTGATGGTGCGCGAGTTTCAGAATGCGATGATGAGTTTGCGTTATTCGGCGAAGCCTGTCGTCGTCGCGCCGTTCGGGTTGGTTCCGGGCGGCGCTTGCGAAGTAACGCTTCATGCGGATCGCGTGCGCGCGTCGGCGGAAACTTATATCGGCCTTGTCGAAGTCGGCGTCGGAGTGATTCCGGCGGGCGGCGGAACGAAGGAAATGCTGTTGCGCGCGATGAATTCGATTCCTAAGGACATGGCGGACGCAGACCCGTTCCCGTATCTCAAACGAGCGTTTGAAACAATCGCCCTTGCCAAAGTCGCCACGTCTGCCGAAGAAGCGCGCGGACTCGGATTCTTGCGCGAGGAAGATCGAATTTCGATGAACGCGGATCGCTTGATTGCCGACGCCAAACAAGACGTGCTGGCGCTCGCCGCAGCAGGCTATCGTGAGCCGCAGCAGCGCGACGACATTCCGGCGCTAGGGCTTTCGGCGCTGGCGACATTGAAGCTTGGCATACATCAAATGAAGCGCGGCGGATTCATTTCCGATTACGATGCACTGATCGGAGAAAAGCTGGCACGCATTTTGACGGGCGGCGATTTGAATCATCCGACGCGCGTCAGCGAACAGTATTTGCTCGATCTGGAACGCGAGGCTTTTCTCTCGCTCGCCGGAATGCGCCAGACGCAGGAACGCATGGCGCACATGCTGAAGACAGGCAAGCCTTTAAGAAACTAAGCTTGTGAGGTTAAAGCGTGAGACATCCTGAAGGCATATTTTTCATCTTGCTTGGACTGCCGCTCACTGTGTTTCATAAGTATTTAGCACGCATGGCGCGTGAACTCGGCATGGCTTTTCTAGGAGAGAAATTTTTAGCTTATCAACTTCTAATCGGCGGCATCGTTTTTACGATTCTTGGCGCATTGATGTTGTTAGGCGTTATCGGCAAATAGTAGTTTGCGTGAATTTTGGAGAAGTGTAATGAGAGACGCAGTGATTGTAAGCGCGGTGCGAACGGCGACGGGACGCGCGCCGAAAGGGACTTTGAAGAACACGCGGCCTGATGAAATGGGCGCGGCGGTGATTAAGGAAGCCATTAGGCGCGCCGAAGGTTTGCAACTCGATGAAATCGAAGATGTGATTATGGGCTGCGCGATGCCGGAAGCAGAAGCGGGCATGAACGTCGCGCGTGCGGCGAGCGTGCGCGCAGGGTTGCCCGTCGAAACATCCGCGATGACGATCAATCGTTTCTGTTCGTCCGGCTTGCAATCAATTGCCATCGCTGCCGATAGAATCCGAACGGGCGCGGCGGAAACGATCATCGCGGGCGGGCTTGAAACGATGTCTTTGATTCCGATGGGCGGCCACACGATTCGCCCGAATCCTTACCTTGTGGAACACTACCCGGACTTTTATTTGAACATGGGACTTGCCACCGAGAACGTCGCGCGCAAGTATGAAATTTCGCGCGAGGAGCAGGACGCGTTTGCCGCTCGCTCGCATGAAAAAGCGGCGCTCGCCATTGATAACGGAAACTTCAAAGATGAAGTTGTGCCGATGACCATCGCCATCGAAGAATTAAACGAGCGCGGACAAAAGACGCAGCGCGAAATCGTTTTCGAGACGGATGAAGGTGTGCGGCGTGATACATCGACGGACGCATTGGCGAAATTGAAACCGGCGTTTCACTTGAAAGGCACAATCACGGCGGGCAATGCGTCGCAGATGTCGGACGGCGCGGCGGCGGCTGTCGTGATGAGTGAGGCGCGTGCGAAAGAGTTGGGCTTGAAACCGTTGGGGAGATTCATCGCGTATGCGACTGCCGGATGCCCGCCCGAAGAAATGGGCATCGGCCCCGTGTTTGCGATTCCGAAGGCGCTGAAACTCGCTGGACTTTCGCTCGATCAAATAGATGTCATCGAACTCAACGAAGCGTTCGCCGCGCAATCCCTCGCCGTGATAAAAACGCTCGGCTTAGACATAGAAAAAGTGAACGTCAACGGCGGCGCAATCGCGCTCGGACATCCGCTCGGCTGCACGGGCGCGAAATTAACGGCGACGATTTTACGCGAACTCGAACGCCGCAAAGGTCGCTACGGAATGGTCACGATGTGCGTCGGCGGCGGCATGGGCGCGGCGGGAATTTTCGAGCGGATTGGTTAAGAACGGGAAACAAATTAGCCACAGAGACACAGAGGCACAGAGCAAGGCGGATACAATAAAACGAAAAGGATAAATTTATGGCAGCCGTAGTTGAAGACAAAAACCAGCTTGTTAAAGGCGGAAGTTTTTTGATTGAGGAACGCACGCCAGAGGAAATTTTTACGCCGGAGGATTTTACGGAAGAGCATCGCATGATTGCCGAAACGACGCGCGATTTTGTGGACAGCGAAGTGCGTCCGGCGGTTCCGCAATTAGAAAAGCATGATTGGGATTTGGCGCGCGAGTTGGTAAGGAAGTGCGCTGACTTAGGACTCATCGGCGCGAATATCCCGGAGGAATACGGCGGGCTTGGACTCGATCAGGCGAGCGGATTGCTGGTTGCGGAAAACATCGGGCGCTCGGCGTCGTTTGCCGTCACCTTCGGCGCGCAGGTCGGCATAGGGACGTTGCCGATTGTTTATTTCGGGAGTGATGCGACAAAGCAGAAGTATTTGCCGCGCATTGCGACGGGCGAAATCGTCGCGGCTTATGCGTTGACCGAAGCCGGATCGGGTTCGGATGCGTTGGCAGCAAAAGCTTCGGCGCGTCTTTCCGAAGACGGCACGCACTATGTTTTGAACGGCGAGAAAATGTGGATCAGCAACGCCGGGTTCGCAGACATCTTCGTCGTGTTTGCGAAAATAGACGGCGACAAATTCAGCGGCTTTGTCGTGGAACGCGGCGAAGGAGTTTCAACCGGCGCGGAAGAACACAAGATGGGCATCAAGGGATCATCGACACGCGCACTGATTCTCTCGAACGTCCGCGTGCCTGTGGAGAATCTCTTGGGCGAAGTCGGCAAGGGCGCGAAAATCGCCTTCAACATTTTGAACATCGGGCGCTTTAAGTTGGGCGCGTCGTGCGTCGGCGGCATGAAATTGATAATGCACGACGCGGTGCGTTACGCGAACGAGCGGCATCAGTTCGGCAAACCGATTTCGTCCTTCGGCGCGATCAAACACAAGCTCGCGGAAATGGCGATTCATACATGGGTCGGCGAAGCGATGACGTATCGCATTGTCGGTCTTATCGAATCGGCCATCGGCGATGCAACCCAACCGGCGGCGAAGCTTCAGGCAATCGAAGAATACGCGGCGGAGTGTTCCATTATTAAAGTCGCGCTCTCGGAATACTGCGATTCGGTCGCCGATGAAATGGTGCAGATTTACGGCGGCTACGGCTACTCTGCGGATTACCCTGCGGAGCGCGCTTATCGTGATTCACGCATCAATCGTATTTTCGAGGGCACGAATGAAATCAACCGCATGTTGATTCCCGGCATCCTGATGAAGCGCGCGATAGGCGGCAAACTCGCGCTGCTTCCCGCCGCGCAGAAATTGATGGACGAAGTTCTATCGCCGTCAATGCCGAATCTCGAATCGAACGACAGCGTGCTCGGCGCAGAAATGAAGTTGGCGCAGAACGCGAAGAAGATCGCGCTGATGACGCTCGGCACGGCGGCGCAGAAGTACATGCAGGCGCTCGCCGAACAACAGGAAATTTTGATGGGCATTGCGGACATCATCATTGATGCTTACGCGATGGAGTCCGCCGTCTTGCGCGCGCAAAAACTCGCGGCAGCGCAGGGCGAAGAAGCGGCGGCGCGCTTCGTAGACATGGCGCGCGTTTTCTGCAACGACGCCGTCGCGCGCGTCGAAGCTAACGCTAAACAAACACTCGCCGCGATGAGCGAAGGCGACGAACTGCGCACGCTGCTCGCCGCCTTGCGTCGCTTCAGCAAACACACGCCCGTTGATACTGTTGCCGCGCGCCGCCGCATCAGCGACGTGCTCATCAAAGCGAATCGTTACGCGTATTGAGGAACAGAAGTTAGGAGACAGGAGTCAGAAGTCAGAATGGAGAAAAGAACAAAAGCGAATATGGTTCGTTTGTGTTCATCGCACTCAATCTTCTTGCCTTTTATTCTGTCTCCTGACTTCTGACTCCTGACTCCTCGCTTTTGACTACTCTCTTTCCATCATGCAAATCATTCCCATCCAGCTTCCGACGCCGTTTTATATCGGGCCGGTTAATGTTTATTTAATTCGTGAAGACCCGATTACGCTCATCGACACGGGGCCGAAAACGAAGGAAGCGCATGAGGCTTTGCGCGAGGCTTTGCGTGCGGAGCGGCTTCGCGTCGCGGACATACGTCGCATCGTGTTGACGCACGCGCATGAGGATCATTGTGGACTCGCACGCACGCTGCGCGATGAAGCGAAGGGTGCGGAAATTCTTGTGCATCCGTGGGAAACGGGACATCGCGCGGGACGGCTCGAATACGAAGGCACGCGCGCGCTGCTCGTTCGCGCGGGGCTTCCCGAAGAAGAAATTGAAGCGATGCGCAAGCTTTATGAAAGTGTGCGCGTGTATGCCGACGGGCTGGCAAAAGATGAGCACGGAGAATTAGCGGACGACAAAGATTTATTGTTTGCGACAGGGAGTTTGCGCGTCGTGCATACGCCGGGACACACGCCGGGTTCGTGCTCGTTCGTGCGTGAAGCGAATCGCACGATCATCGCGGGCGACTGCGTGCTGAAGCGCATTACGCCGAATCCTTTGCTGGCTGTCGATCCCGTCGATTCGTCGAAGCGTTTTCCGTCGCTCGCGGAATATCTGGTGAGCCTTGCGCGCCTTCGCAGTTATGCGCCGACGCTCGTCTACGGCGGGCACGGCGAGGCGGTGACGGATTTCGAGGAGCTATTTAATCGCTATTTGCAGGCGATACGCGAGCGGCAAAAGGATGTTATTGCGCGGGCGACGAAGGAGGGCGCAACCGCTTGGGAAATTGCTTTGGAAATGTTTCCGCAGGCGACGGACGTGCATCGCTTTCTCGCCGTTTCGGAATCCGTCGCGCATCTCGATCTGGCTCATTCGGAAAATAAGATTGCAGTGGAGATGAACAGTAGCGGACAGGAAATTTACCGCTCCGCATCAAAGGCGGGCAACTATGCCGCATTCCGCTAATCACGCCAAAAAAAACCCGAATCTTCCATGGCCCTTAAACCCGTTCTGCTAAGGCGTCTGCTTTGGCTGCGTAAGCTTTTGCTTTCCAATTTGCGCGTCCGCGTATGCGCCTCCCTTAACGTCGCCAAGCAGAATCGCCGCGTCAAATTCCTTCGACGCTTCATTTGATCTGTCGAGAAACGTAAGAATGCGTCCCATCGCTTCGTGCGCGCGTGAGAGAAGCGCCGGGTCTGTGCTTGCGTCCGAAAGCTTGACGGCTGTTTGATAGCGTTCGAGCGCTCTGGACAAACGCTCGCTCTGCACGTTTTCATCCGTCGCGCTGACGGCTGAAAGATTGGCTGCTTGCGCGAGCGCGAAATACACGCGCGGCTCGTTTTGAAAGTCCGGCAGCAATTTCTGTAACTGTGTTTCGGCGGCTGTGTAATCTTTTGCCGTCAACAATTTATTGACTTCAAGAAGTTTGTTGACAAGCACTGTGTCGCGCGCGTTCGTGGCAGTGTTTTCCGCAAGGCTTGCGTTGTTTCTTTGGATGGCGGAGCGGCGGCTTTCGCGCGCGAGTTTTGCGCGGCGGCGTGCTTCGGCGTTTTCCGTGAGGCGTGAAGCTTCGCGCGCGGGGTCGATGGAACCGATCATGTCCGCGAAAAAGTTGCCGATGTCAAAGCCGGACGCTTCTAGATTTTTCAGTTGATCCGCGAAGTAAAAAGAGAGCACCGCGCCCCTGTCATACGCGTCTGCGAGTTGGGCGATTGTTTCGTCCGTCACTGCTGCGCGCGCGCTCTGCGAGCTTTTGATGATGCCCGCGCGGGCGGCTTCGGACTTCGCTCTTTGCAGTTCGGTTTGCGTTTGGCGCGCGAGCAGGGAGAGGCGCGCGGTTTCGTCTAAGCGCGCGTCGGCGGCAGAAACGAGCGAGCGCGCGACGGCGAGAAAAACATCCGGTGAAACCGGCGTGCCGTTTTTCGATTTTTCGTCGATCAAGGATTTGATTTGTTCACGCCGCGCCGCGATGTCGCGGTTGAAGCGCAGGATGAGCGGATCCATCACATACTGCAAATAAGCGCGGCGCAGTTCCGATGCCGCCGGGTTGGTTCCCGCCGGAGCGATTGCATAATAATCATCTGCGATAACACGGAAATTGATAACGCCTGGCGCAGCCAGCAAGTCCGGCACAATGAAAAAACGGCGCTCGCGTTCGCGCAAGGTGAAATCTCGCGCCGGATTTTTTTGTTTGTTCGTTGCAGAAGAATTGCGCGTAGGCACGCGTTCGTTGACGACGGTGACGGGGCGCGTGTGCAAATAAGAAAGCACGTTGCGAATCATTTCCGGCGTCGTCTCTGCGAGCCGCGCGCCTTCTGCGGCGTATAATTTCATGTATTCGGGCAGGCGCGTGGACATGCCGGACGACGTGTAAAACTCGCGTGCGAGCGAAGCGAAATCCAGCACTTCGAGCAAGCCTGCGGGTAAATCATCCGTGCGCGCGGGCGAATCAAAGGCGGGCGACGCGCCTAAAGCGTAGGCGAGCGAAACGTAGCGCGCGGCTTGATCGGCGGGAGTGGCGGGCGCGGGCAGTTTGTGGCCTTCGTAAAAACTGCGAAGGCGCGCGCGCAAGCTTGCGTCGAGCGTCCCGTTATCTTTTTTCACTCGCTGGCGAAATGCCGTCGGCTCCGTTCCGGCGGGCGTCGGGTCGAATCCGGCGGCGTCGAGCGCAGCCATCACGACGACCAAACGCGGCTCCGGCTTAATCTGCACGCCGTATTCCGAGAGATTAAACGCGGCGGCAGAACTGTTTTGCGGCTTCGCGTTTGCGGCGTCGTTTCCCGTTGCCGTTTGCGTCGCAGGCGCAGGAGAAGCAGTCGATGGCGTGTTGTTTTGCGCGTCGGCGATGACGCTGCAAAGCATAATAAAGGTAAAGGGTAAAACGTGTTTTCGCATAAAAGTTAGATGGATAAGTCGAAGCCGTAACGCGATGGAGAGCAAAGGTAAAATCCGGCGTCTGGTGAAATAAAGATGCTTTTTAGATGGGAACGGATGCCAGCAAAGACGTGTTTGTTAAAGAAGCATGTGCCGCCGGAAAAAAGCTTGCGCCGCCTGCTCGCGGGAAACGCGGAAGAAGCAGGCGGCGCTCGTGGCTATTAGACTTGGAAAAGCAGGTAGCGCGAATCAAACGGCGGCGCATCAAGGCCGCGCAGTCGTTTTGAGTTTCAACGCTTGCCGGACTATTTATAACTGTTGAGCGCGTCGGCCTCGTTCTCGTAAACATCGAAGACCGTCAGGAGTTTGGTAATCGCCAGCAAGTCGCGCAGTTTTTGCGTCAGATTGAGAAGCTTCAATTGTCCGCCTTCCTTATTGATGGCGGTGAAGCTCGAAACGAGTTCGCCGATGCCGCTCGAATCTATGTAGCCGACGCCGCCGAGGTTCAAGAGGATTTTCTTTTTGCCTTCTTCCAGCAAGCGGCGGATCGCTGTGCGAAGCGCGACGCTGCCTTCGCCGATTGTTATTTTGCCGCTCATGTCGAGCACGGTCACATCTCCGGCCTGACGCTCTTTGATGTCAAGTTCAGCCATTGCGAAATATCTCCTTCAGGGAATTGGCGTTGAATGATTAAAGCTTTTTCATCATACGCACGATAGTGCCGCCGTCGGCATGTGTGTTGTATTCGACTTCGTCCATATAGGCGCGCATAAAAAGAATGCCGCGCCCCGATGCTTTCAAAAGGTTCTGCGGCGCAGTCGGATCGGCAACGCTGTCCGGGTTGAATCCTTCGCCGCAGTCGCGCACGCGTATCTCCAATTTCGATTCGGAGCGCGCAAACGACAAATCAATATGTTTCGTTTCGTCTTGCCCGTTGCCGTGAACGAAGGCATTGACGACGGCCTCGCGCACAGCCATGTCTATGCCGAAGAGCGCATCATCGTCGAAACCCGCGCGGCGCGCGATTTCCAATGCGCGGGCGACTGCATCGTTGATGGCTTCGAGGCCGCCCGGCAATTGTATTTCAGTGGTCTCTTCGGTCACAATAAAAGGCGTGGCGCGGGATACCAAAACCATCGCTAGCAAACCGGCTGCAAACAAAACGGAAGAACGGACGGTGTAACACGCCCGCCGCCCGCATGTCAAGAAAAGCGCTTCGCAGCGAATTTCTGCTGCTATAATTTCTGTTACTATATAAGCCAGCGCAGCGTTATTCAATGCGCCGCACGCGCGCCCGATAGATCAACCATGAACCGGCCTTCGATGACGAACAAGAAAGCGACAACAGAAGAAACGATGCTGCAAGTCGGAGCCGAAGCGCCCGATTTTGTGCTGCAGAACGAGCGCGGCGAATCATGGCGATTATCCGATCAACGCGGGCGCGTCGTGGCGCTGCTTTTTTACCCGGCGAATGAAACGCTCGTTTGCACCAAACAACTCTGCTCCGTGCGCGACGATTGGGCGAGTTATACGGCGACGGGTGCCTTGATCGCAGGCGTTT
>JBPCOJ010000090.1:0-14224 GCA_051000345.1 Pyrinomonadaceae bacterium
AGTAGCGATTCAAGTGGTCATGGCTGTAATGTTGGCTATGGTCAGCAAAGTTGGTCAGCGTATAGTTGATTTGACTGCTCAGAAGATACTGACAGTAATCAAGTCGGGTTGCTCGTTGGGTGGCAGTAATCATCCTGCCATTATCTACTTCTTAGCTTTTTGCGTAAGTCCTAACTATACTTTTTAGGAGAAAACAATGAAAAACTTTCGACATCTTTGTGCGGTGATCATGTTAACCTTTTTACTTGCTCTTCCCGCGTTTGCAGGTCAAATAGAAACTGGAGTCACGTCGCCGCCACCGACCACGACTTCAGCAACAGCAGGTCAAACACAAACCGGAGCTACGTCCACCCGCACGACAAGCAGCCAGCTGGCCGGTGCTCCGTCAATTACGGAGACTGTGCTGAACCTGTTGCAGGGCGTGCTGGCTCTGTTCTAGGAAGTTCATAGTCGAATATTAAATATTCCATGCTGCCATGAGTCGGGTTCACGGGCGGCTAAGTACAAGTGTGCTCATTGTAAGAACACCGGAAAGTCGGTGACGCGTTGGCAGAGGCGGAACGCATCTTGCGAAAGATTAGTCCTGTCCCAGTTGGAAATCAACCTAAATTTTCTGCTAGCTACACGCCTCTATTAGACTTATCGCCGATTACAAGATAATTTGCAATCGGCGATAAGAGTTTTCTTGTGCGGGCGTGCCGCCGCAGGAAATCGACCTCCCTCGTCAGAAGGAAATTTTATGAGATATGCGTTAGCTGCGTAGCATTGCATCAATGAAGCGTCCACGATAGTATACTCTTCAACACGCATACTTATTTCAAACTTCAAAAAAGGAATCTGCCATCTTGCACACACGGCGTCTTCTTGCCCTGCTTACCTTGCTTGCGCTTTGCACTTCGCTGGCGTTCGGTCAATCCAAATCTCATCCATCAGATAAATTCCGGCAACTCGAAGAAATACTGCCGACGCCGAACGAATACCGCGCGGCATCCGGCGCGCCCGGTCATCGCTACTGGCAGCAGCGCGCCGATTATCAAATCAACGTCGAACTAGACGACGCGCGCCAGCGCATTACAGGCTCTGAGCGAGTAACCTACTTCAACAACTCGCCCGACACTCTGACGTATCTGTGGCTGCAACTCGATCAAAACCTCTTCGCTAAAGATTCCGACACCGTTAAGACGCAGTCCGCGCCGGATTTTTCGCGCATTCCTTTCGCTACGATTGATAGTCTGCTTGCCCGCGCGGATTTCGACGGCGGCGACAAAATCGCTTTCGTGCGCGACGGAGCGGGCGCGCCTTTGCCTTATGTCATCAACAAAACGATGATGCGCATCGATTTGAAAGCGCCGCTTCAGAGCGGGCAGTCAACCGTCTTTTCCATTGATTGGAGCTACAACATCAATGACGCCAAACGCTTGGGCGGGCGCTCCGGCTACGAGTATTTTCCGCAGGACAAAAATTACATTTACGAAATCGCGCAGTGGTTTCCGCGCATGGCTGCTTATAACGACGTGAGCGGCTGGCAGCACAAACAATTCTTAGGCTCCGGCGAATTCACTTTAGAGTTCGGCAACTATAATGTACGCATCACCGCGCCCGACGATCACATTGTCGCTGCGACGGGCGTGCTGCAAAATCCGAACGAGGTCTTAACCGCCGCGCAACGCGAACGCTTAAACGGCGCGAAAACGGCGCAACAGCCCGTCTTTATCGTCACGCCCGACGAAGCCAAGGCGAATGAAACGAACAAACCGCGCGGCACTAAAACTTGGATTTACGCGGCGCGCGATGTGCGCGATTTCGCTTTCGCTTCTTCCAGAAAATTTATCTGGGACGCGCAACTACACGATGTCAACGGCAATCGCGCGATGGCGATGTCTTATTACCCGAAGGAAGCAGAGCCGCTCTGGAGCAAATACTCTACACAGGCGGTTATTCACACGCTCAATGTTTATTCGCGCTATTCGTTGACGTTTCCATACCCGACGGCAATCTCCGTCAACGGGCCTGTCGGCGGCATGGAATATCCCATGATCTGCTTTAACGGGCCGCGCCCGGAACCCGACGGCACATATTCGGCTGGCACAAAGTATGGCCTCATCTCCGTCGTCATACATGAAGTCGGGCATAACTTTTTCCCTATGATCGTCAATTCCGACGAACGCCAATGGACTTGGATGGACGAGGGACTCAATACCTTTCTGCAATACCTTGCGGAGCAGGAATGGGAGCGCGATTATCCGTCGAGACGCGGCGAGCCGAAGTACATTACGGAGTACATGCAATCGGAAAATCAAGTGCCGATTATGACCAACTCGGAATCCGTTTTGCAGTTCGGCAACAACGCTTACGGCAAGCCCGCGACGGCGCTTAACATCCTGCGCGAAACCGTGATGGGACGCGAACTCTTCGACCGCGCCTTCCGTGAATACGCGCAGCGCTGGAAATTCAAGCGCCCGATGCCAGCAGACTTTTTCCGCACGATGGAGGACGCTTCCGCCGTCGATCTGGATTGGTTCTGGCGCGGTTGGTTTTACACGACGGATCACACGGACATCTCGATTGAAAATGTTCGCCTTTACGGTATCGACACGCGCAATCCCGAAACGGAAAAAGAAAACGCGCGCCGCGAATCGAACGCGCGCCCTGAAACTCTCTCGCAGCAACGCAACAAAGCTTTGCCGAAGCGCGTCGAACAATTTCCCACGCTCAACGATTTCTACAATACATACGATCAATATCGCGTCACAGACCGCGACCGCGAAGAGTTTCAAAGCTATGTTGCGACGCTGACAGACCGCGAAAAAGAGTTGCTCAACTCCGGCCTTAACTTCTACGTCGTCGATCTCAAAAACATCGGCGGCTTAGTGATGCCCGTGATTCTGTTAATGGAATACACCGACGGCACGAGCGAAGAACTGCGCATCCCTGCGGAGATATGGCGGCTCAATAATTCGGATGTCTCCAAATTGATTGTCACCAAAAAAGAGATTCGCTCGATCACGCTCGATCCGCATCTCGAAACGGCGGACGTGAATATAGAGAATAATTATTTCCCGCGCCGTCCGATCAAATCGCGTTTCCAGATTTTCAAAGAACAGCAACGCCCGCGCAACCCGATGCAGGAAATCGAACGCAAACCCATTCAGCCCGAACAACAGCAAACGCCGCAAGCGCAACCGTCCGCGTCGCCCGCCGCTGCTGCGCCGACGCCCGCGCCCGCGTCAAGACCGTAATCGTTATGAAACTCTCGCGCCGCACCACACTCTTAATGCTGTCATCGCTGCTTCTCGCGGGCGTCGTTTTCTTATCCGTAAGTCCGACGGCTTCGGCGCACACTTTTCATACGAGCTTGATGCGGCTCGAATACAACGCGAAAGAGCAAAACGTCGAAATCTCCGTGCAAGTATTCGCGCACGATCTCGAAACTGTTTTGAGCAAGCGCGCGGGCAAAAGAATTCGTCTCGATAAATCGCCCGACGCCGCCTCGCTCACGCTCGCTTACCTGCAAGACACCTTCGCCATCAAGAACCGCGACGGGCAAACAAAAACGCTTGCATGGGTCGGGATGGAATCAGAAGCCGATGCAGTGATGCTCTACGTCGAAACCAAAATGCCCGAAGGCATCACTGGCGCGCAAGCCCGTGACCAGATTTTCTTTGATTTGCTCGAAGACCAAATCAATCTCGTCAACGTGCGCTATGATGGAAAGAGAAACGATCTGGTATTCAAGCCCGGCGATGGATTCAAATCACTTATCGAAGCAGCGAAATAACGCTAACTCGACGTTAGCAGCATCAGGAAATTTATGAAACGCGAACGCCACCCGCGCCCCGCTGAAGTAGATTGGGATGAAGCTAAAAACGAGTATAATAAAAGAAAGCACGAAGGCATTAGTTTTGAAGAGGCGCAAAGCGTCTTTAACGACCCTTTAGCGAAAACGGTTGACGACTTAGATCATTCTTATGCCGAGCGCCGTTACTTCACAGTAGGCTACTCAGTTAAAGGTATACTGCTTGTGTTGTGGCACACTTATCCGGATACAGGGTATCGGCTAATCGGTGCGCGGAAAGCTAATAGGAGCGAAAAGCGAAATTATGAAGAAGGGGAATAATATGCCTGCGTTAGTTGATTTTAGCGGAGGTGAGCGCGGCAAGTTTTTCGGAAAGTTTAAGTACGCGAAACGCACAACGCAGCGCAACCCGGAGACGCGCTTTGCGATTTGCCTTTTGACTGATGACCCGGAGCTTTTGATACCGCTTAAAATTTATCAAGTTGAGATAATCGATGCGGGGTACTTAAAGGTCACGGACGAAAGCGGCGATGCGGCAGATTACCCGGAAGAATACTTTGCGCTGGTGAGTTTCCCGCAAGACATAGAGCAGAGATTAAAGGAAGCGCAACAAGCCGCATAATCCAATCGTCCATCAAATTTTGTGAGAGCCTAATAGGGAGTGCCAGCATTTATGCGAAAATCTTTTGCCACACGTATCACGCTCATCGTCTTTGCCGCTGCCTTAATCGCCTTCGATGCCCGCGCTACTGCGCACGCGCAAGAATTAGTAGTAACAGCACAGAGTTCGCCTGCGGGCGTTCAGACAGCGATGGCGGAAAGGGCGAATGCGTCGCCGCTTTTTACCGATGTCTCAACGAACAAATTTCAAACAAATAACGCACTCATCCGCCATGCCCAGAACAGCGGCGGCAGTTCGCAATCTGCGGGCGGCGGTTTGAACAATGCTTCCGCCGTGGCGCTTACTGCCGGAGAAAAGTTTCATTACGGATTGCGGCAGGCGTTCTACACGCCGGGCGCATACATCGCTCCCGCCATCAGCGCCGGATACAGGCGATTTCAGGAAGCCGACCTACCGTCGAAAACGGGCGGCGACAAGTTTGCCGATTACCTGTCGGATTACGCGAGAGTCTTCGGCACGTTGAGCACCACAGAGATATTCGGTTCGGGCATTTATCCGATACTCTTCAAACAAAACCCGAAATACATCTCGCTCAAAGAAACTTCACAGGGCAACGCAAGTGGCCGCGCGCGTTTTCTATATGCGATTGGCCGCACCTTTGTGACGAACGGCGACAACGGCAAACGCCAGCCCAACTACTCGCGTTTCGCGGGCGACTTTACGGGAGCAGCCATCGCCAACATCTGGGAACGCAATACGCCGAGCAAGCGTGACCGCTTCGGCAATCCGACGGACATCAACCGGCGGCGCGGAATCTCTCCGACCTTCAGCCGGTTCGGTTTAGCACTCGGTTTCGACGCGCTCTCGAACGTCCTCGAAGAATTCTTCGGCTTCGGCAGATAAAAGCGGGAAGTGTTGTCAAAGAAAGGTAGCGTGCCGCGAACTTAGAACGCCGCACGCTCCTTTGGTAATACGCTTTCAGGCCAACTCCTCAATCTCACAACGCAACAACTCCGCGACGCTCCAAGCCTGCGCGATGCAGCCGCGCGGCGTGTGCGGCGCGTCGCCGTCGAAGATTTCCGATGCTTGGTTGAGTCCCGCGTCCGTCAGATGCGCGCGAAACGAATTTGTCCATGCGCGTGCCTGCTGAAGTGTTTCGGGCGTGCGCCCGTGTGTTTTCAAGTACGCCGTGATGAACGGCCCCGTCAGCCATCCCCAGACAGTGCCTTGATGATAAGCGCCGTCTCGCGCGAGCGAATCGCCTTCGTAGCGCCCGCGATACGCCGGATCATGCGCGGAGAGCGAGCGCAATCCGTAGGGCGTCAGCAGTTCGCGGCGGACGATTTCAACGACGCCCCGCGCGCGCACATCATCCAGCATCGAATATGGAAGACTCACGGCGAAAATCTGATTCGGGCGCACCGCAGCGTCAGGCGCGCCGTCATCGCCGACCACATCGTAAAGAGATTGCGCCGCATCGTTCCAGAAGAGGCGATTGAAACTTTCATGCACGAGCGCGGCTGATTGACGGCAATGCGCGCGTGTTGCTTCATCACCGAAACGCGCGGCCATTTGTTCAATAATTCGCAGCGCGTTGTACCACAAAGCTTGAATCTCGACGGCCAAGCCTGTGCGCGGCGTGACGACCCAATCGCCGACTTTCGCATCCATCCAAGTCAACTGAACGCCTGCTTCTCCGGCACGCAAAAGTCCGTTCTCCAACACGCGTATGCCGTAACGCGTGCCTTGTTCATGCCACCGAATAACCTCTTTCAGTCGCTCGTAAAAATGTTCGCGCACGAAAGCCTCGTCGCCCGTGCGCTGCAAATATTCGTTGATCGCATGAACGAACCAGAGCGTTGCGTCCACTGTGTTGTATTCCGGCTCGTCGCCCGCGTCCGGGAAGCGATTCGGAATCATGCCTTGGCTCAAATGCCCTGCGAACGATTGCAGAATGTGGCGCGCGGTCTCATAGCGCTTTGTCGTGAGCGTGAGACCCGTGAGCGAGATCATCGTGTCGCGCCCCCAATCGGTGAACCAGTGATAGCCTGCGATGACGGATTCGTGGCTCGCGCCTCGACGAATGATGAATTGATCGGCGGCACTCAAGAGCGCCCGCACGCCTTCGTCTTCAGTCTCGACGGACTTGCTTGTTGCAATGCGGCGCGCGCGTTCCTTTTTCTCCATCGCCGACGCTTCAACGGCGTTATGCCTTTCCGTCGAAGCGATAACGACGCACGGCGCGCTGTCCTTTAGTTGAAAAGTGATGGCGCATGGGCTGTATAAGTCTTCCCGAAAATCGAAGCCGCGCGCCTGTTCTTCCGCATACTCGAACTGCCTGTACCACGCTCCCTCCGTGTTTATCTGCGCGTCATCGTTGTGCGCCAGATAAAGCGGCGGGAATCCTGCATCGCTTTGCCGCCGGATGCGCATAAGTCCGCGTTCTGTTTCGATATGAAAGTCTGCGTTGTCATGTTCGTGTCCCAATGAATGATAATCACGAAAGGCGACAAGGGCGCGCACCTCCAACTTCGCATCGTTCGGCACTTCGCCGCTCACTTGATACCGCACAACCGTCGTGTTTTCGCCGTGCAGCATGAAAACGGTTTTTTGTATTTCGATTGCGCCGACGCGAAAAGTGCATACGGGAAAAGAATCTAGGCGAAAGCTGTGCAGAAAACGATAGCCCTGCGGATGAATTGTTTGCGGGTATTGATTAGTCGAAAGTTCTATGCGCTCATTGCCTACGATTAAAGTTTCTTCGAGCTTTGACAGCAGAGCGACGCGCGCGGCGGAATTGGTTTGCGCCGCGACGAGCAGCGCGTGATAGCGCCGTGTGTTGAGACAGGCAATCGTTGACGACGCATAGCCGCCGAGTCCGTTGGTCTCGATCCATTCCTTGTTCATCACTGCATTGAGATCAGCGCAGATTCCTGCATCGAAGTCGATCATAAAGGCATTCAACCTCCGCGAAAAAAGGATAAGAGCGAGGCTAGTTTGGAAAAGCGTGCGAGGAAATGAATGCGGCGAAATTGTCCGGCGTGACAAGTGATTATCGCGGACTGAGAGTGATTGTGTAAAGCCTTTTATACGCGCGATAGTTGGACATTACCTTGAAAACGTAATCCTTTGTTTCCGCGAATCCGACTTCGGAAGCGAACACGCCCGGATCATTTTGCCGCGCGCGCTTGAGCCAGCGTGCCGCGTTGTCTTCGCCGCCGTTGTAGGAAGCGACGACTGCTTCGGGCTGATCGGGAAATTGGCGCGCGAGGTCTGCGATGTATTCGCAGCCGACGGCAATGGCAATCGTCGGATTGTATAAATCGTCTTCCTGTAAGTTCGGATAACCGGCGCGCACGGCATATTTCTGCGCCGAGTCAATCGTTAATTGAAGCAGCCCGCGCGCGGCGGCGTTTGATTTTGCGCGGGCGCGAAAATTGCTTTCCTGACGCATGATCGCAAGCACAAGGCGTGGGTCGATGTTGCGTGCGCGGGCGAGGCGCGCAATCGTTTCACGGTAAGGCGCAGGATAAAGGCTCTGCGCGGACACGATGCTGTTGTCAACCGTGCTGATACGCGCAGCGACGATTGCGCGAGCTGTGATGTTATTGCTGGTGAGAAGTTTTGCAGTCGCCTGCGCGCCGTAGTACGAAGCAGGAGTGTCTGGAATGGCGAGATAAGCGTTAATAGCTTCGTCTGCGCGGCCTGCGCGCTCAAGGCCGTATGCGCGAAGACGTTCAAGACTGTATGCGCGAAGATAAGCGACTTCCGACGAACTGGTCGCAACGTTTTTGGCAAATAGGGAAGCGCGGCGCAGTTCGTCTGCGGTCTGTATGGCGTGTTGCCAATCACCGCCCGCAATATCAAGACGCAAGCGCGCGAAGACGGCGTTCGTGTCCGTCGCGGAGTTTGGAAATCTGGCGCGCGTGCGTGCGATCCACGCAATCGCATCGTTCGGCGCATTAGCTTCGCGGTAGGCATCAATAACATTAAGGTAACTGCTTTCGATGCGCTCGCCCTGAGGGAATTTCCCGATGTATTCGATGTAGCGCGTCGCCGCTTCGCCCGCGCGTTCGAGCCGTAGCAGCGCCGCCGCGAGATTCGAGAGACCATCGCGGCCTTCCTGTGTGAATGTGTACTCGCGCGCAAGTCTTTCAAAGAAGGGCAGCGATTCGTTGTAGCGCCGCGTTTGAAAAAAGGAGCGTCCAATGCCGTAAAGCGCCGCCGGAATTTTCGGGTCGTTCGGATAACGGTCAATCAGCGCTTGGTAGTGAAGACGAGCTTCGTCAAAGGCGCGGTTGACTATGTAAACTCCTGCGCGCCGCAGATGTTCGGCGGGAGAAAGAAGCGCGAGCTTTCCGTCAGCGGGGCGTGCAATGCGATCCAGACTTCTGACCTGCGCGAGCGCGCCGTCGGAAGCGGTTTGCGGCGCAAGCGCGGGCATTGTGTTCGATGAAATTTGCGCCGCCGCGTTTGTCGTTTCCGTCGTGCGCGCCACAACATAACTGCCTGCCGCCATGCCGCCGGGAATAAGCGAAAGCAAAAGAGCCGCGCGAAGTTTTCGACGATCAATTTGCATCATCAGCGAGTTTGAACCGGATAGCTTTGACATACGCTTGCTTTGACACCTTTGTGCGCAATTAGGATGCACACGAATTGCGCGCCGCTTTTATCGGCAAATCGGATTGCGGCACACGATGAGTTGAATAATACCGCGCAGGCTCTCGTCGATGCGCGTTATTTCCAGACCGGCGCGGCGCGCTTCGTTTGCCGTTCGGCGATTAAAGTGATCGTCGAATAAAGGCACGGTCACGATGCTAAACATATCGAACAGCGGCGCGAGAAAATTGTTCGGGCGCACATGTTCGAGCAGCGCGATAGTGCCTCCGGGTCGAACGACGCGGCGCAGTTCGGCAAAGGCTTGCAGCGGCGAAGCGATTGAACAAAACACGAGGGTCGCAAAGGCTGCGTCGAAGGAATTCTCGGCAAATGGCAGTGCTTCGACTCCTGCTTGCGCGAGATGAATGCCTGCCGGACGCGGCTTTGGTTTAGCACGCGCAATCATTTCGCGGCTTAATTCGCTCGCCACGCCGCGCCCATTTCGCTGGTAATAAGAAAAGTTTAAGCCTGTGCCGCAGCCGATTTCGAGTATGCGGCTGTCGGGCGGAATTTGACGCAAAGTTTCGGCGCGCAATTTTTTGAGAAACCATTTTTCGAGCGGCTCAAAGGCGCAATCGTAATGTTTTGCGAGTCGATCATAAACGATTCGTCGCGGGGCGGCGGCGGGGTTCGTGTTCAACTGCGAGTCAGTCATACAAAGGTAAGTGCGATCAACTTAAACGTTCGCTTCAGTGGTCTCTTCAGTGGTCTCTTCGATAATTTCATAAGTCGAAGTTATCGTAACCGTCGGCCTGAATGTGGCGGCGACGCTGCAATATTTTTCTTCGGAGAGTCGGATGGCCTGCGCAATCGCTTTTGCGTTGATGTTGCGCCCGCTTACGATGTGGCGCACGTCCATGCCGGTGTAGCTGCGCGGATAATCTGCGCGCCGTTCGCCCGTTACTTCCACGCGGTAAGCTGTAACTATCGCGCGTTTTTTGCGTAGAATTTCGATTACGTCAACCGCCGTGCAACTGCCGAGTGCGATCAACAAAAGCTCCACCGGAGATGCTGCGCTCGAACGCGCGTGATCTGTATCAACGGCAATCACGTGACCGCTCGGACTTGTGCCGAGAAACAAATTATCGTCCACCAACTGAATCGTGGCCTTCCTGTCGTTTTGAGTCATCAGCGTTCCTTACGATAAAGATAAATTTCGTGCATCAAAGAATAACATGCACGCGTGTTGACGGGATAATTGCTTCTTGGCGCGTCTAACGAACATGCAAGAGCACCTCGAAATTGTAGGGGCAACGGCTTGTCCCTACGGTTATTCCGATTTTGTTAAGTGATCTTCCTTCCGCTCTCATTCGCGGCAACCCTGTGCGCCTTCGTTGAATCAGATACATTAGTTCGGCCTCTGCGCGAGGTGCGGCGGCTTGCAAATTTTACGGCCTAGCTTATAGGCTTTGTTCATTACAAACCCCGTGCCGATTAAAATTTTTTGCGCAAAAGTCGGCGTCTTGTTTCTCTCCCTTTTTACAGCGGTGCCGCGTTAATGTCATCGGTTATGACGCGAAGACATGCGCGCCCGCGTCGGGTGAGTCGTTTTAAGGAACATTTGAAGTTAAATCGTCAATTTCGGAGGGATGGAGAAATGATGAATCGTTTGAAATACACATTTTTTGCGGCGCTGCTCGTTGCACTCACGCTGACGAGTTCGGGCATGACCGCGCAGGCACAACGCCGCCCCGTTCGCCGCGCGCCCACCGCCGGGCAAGACGTGCGCGCGTTGATACACCGCATCGAGAATAATGCGGCTTTGTTTCAAAACAACTTGAGCCAGAGCAATCAAACTAATGCCAATAACGGCGGCAACATCAATCAGCTTGCGGCGGATTTTCGCGGCGCTGTGTCACGCCTGCACGAAGACTATGACGCGCGCCAGTCCGTCAACAACGACGTTCAGACCGTCGTCAACTTCGCATCGAACATAGACAATTATCTTCAGCGCAATCCGCTCAACGCAGGCACGCTAAACTACTGGGCAAGCATTCGCCCGGACTTGAATCGATTATCGCGCATCTACGGTGTTCCGTATCGCACGAGCGCGCAAACCTATCCGACCTACAATCAGGGCAATAACTTCCCGACGAACAATCAAGGAAATAACTTTCCGAACAATCAGGGCGGCTTCAATACAAACGGCCTGACGGGAACTTACCGCCTGAATCCTTCGCGTAGCGACAATGCGGCGGACGCGGCGAATCGCGCCACGAAAACTCTGCCGTTCCGTGACAGACAAACTGTCCGCGACAATCTGATTCGCCGTCTGGAATCACCGGACGCGCTTGCCATAGATGTGCGCGGGCGCAGCGTAACCATCGCTTCATCGCGCGCGCCGCAGCTCACCTTCGACGCAGACGGACGCGAACGAACAGAGCAGACGCAAAACGGGCGCACGATCCGCGCCAGCGCTTCGCTCTACAATAATCAGTTAATCGTTAATTCAGTTGGTGACCGCGCGCAGGATTACAGCGTGACGTTCGATGCTCTGGAGAACGGGCGTCGTCTGCGTGTGACGCGCCGCGTTAGCTCTGATCGCCTACAGCAGCCCGTTGTCGTGCAAAGCTTCTACGACAAAACGGCTGACGTCGCGCAGTTCGATGTCTATAACGGCACGCAGCAGCAAGGCGGCTACAACAACGGCAATACGACTGCGACCAACACGAATGACTTCATCATTC
Source organism: Pyrinomonadaceae bacterium (assembly GCA_051000345.1). Lineage (GTDB taxonomy): Bacteria > Acidobacteriota > Blastocatellia > Pyrinomonadales > Pyrinomonadaceae > JBHENC01. Next base: position 11,765 of record JBPCOJ010000090.1, read on the forward strand.
CGAACGACACGCAGCTTGTCGCCGTGCTCAACGAAAATGTATCAACGAAAACTTCGCGCGAGGGAGACCGCTTTACCATGACCGTGCGCGATCCTTCGCAATACAACGGCGCGATTATCGAAGGCACAGTCTCGCGCGTTAATCCTTCGGGACGCGTCACCGGACGCTCGCAGTTGACGCTCAATTTCGAGCGCATACGCTTTAACGGCAATTCCTACAACTTTGCCGGAATCATCAATAGCATACGCACGCAGAACGGCGAAGATGCGCGTGTCGATAACGAAGGCACCGTGCAGGAAAGCTCCAGCCAAACGACTAAAACCGAACAGCGCGCCGCTATCGGCACGGGTCTCGGCGCGATCATCGGTGCTATTGCGGGCGGCGGCAAGGGCGCAATCCTCGGCGCAGTCATCGGCGCGGGCGGCGGAGCCGGTTCCGTCTATGCGCAAGGACGCAATGATCTGGACTTGGCAAGCGGCACGGAAGTTACGATCCGCGCCAGCGCGCCGTCTTCATTCGGACGCTAAACAGTTCGCCTGCTTAAAGGCAAACATGTGGGAGTGGAAGAGTTTTTAATTATAAAACTCTTCCACTCCCATTTCGCTTTTACCGCGCTGCTAAAATCTCTTAAACTCGTCAACTCTAGACTTGACGATTCTGAAAATTCGGCGGCGGAGAAAATGAATGGCAAGCTTACGCGACCTCGCAGCAGCGATAAATGCAAAACTGACGGGCGATGAAGCGCTCGAAGTTCTGGAAGTTATAAACGTCACTCACGACTCGCGGCAAGCAAGCGAAGGAACATTGTTCGTCGCCATACGCGGCGAGCAATTCGACGCTCATCGCTTCATCGCAGAAGTCATGGAGCGCAACGCTGTGGGCGTCATCTCCGAACAAGCCCGCCCAGAAGATTTTCGCGGCGCATGGCTTCAAGTGAAGAACGCACGCCGCGCGATGGCGATTGCCGCCGCCGGAGTTTACCGGCATCCGTCAAAGGAATTGCGTCTTGTCGGCATCACAGGCACGAACGGCAAGACCACCATCGCGTATCTCGTCGCGGCCATTGTGAAGGCGGCGAATGAATGTGTGGCGATGACAGGCACCGTCGAATATGTAATCGGAGACGAACATCTCAAGGCCGAACGCACGACGCCCGAAGCGACGGACATGCAGCGTTTGCTGCGTCGCGCCGTCGAAGCGAATTGCCGCACCGCCGTGATGGAATGCTCATCGCAGGCGATTGATCTACATCGCTGCGACGAACTGTTTTTCAGCGTCGCCGTGTTCACGAATTTAACGCGCGATCATCTCGATTATCATGGCACGATGGAAAATTATTTTGCTGTCAAACGCCGCCTATTCGATGGAAGCCTCTCCGCGCCGCCGTGCGCTGCCGTCATAAATATAGATGATGCTTATGGTAGAGAGTTAATCAGGGAAACAAAAACAAGCGACACGAAGCTGCTTACCTACGGCCTCGACGCGGCTGCGGATGTGTCTGCGCATGACATAGAGTTTTCGCTTGAAGGCATGAGCTTTCGCGTGCGAACGGATGCTGGCGAGAGGCGACTACATTCACCGCTCGTCGGACGCCCGCATCTCTACAACACGCTGGCGGCAATCGCCACCGGCCTCGAACTGGGTTACGAATTGGATGTGATCGCGCGAGCTTTGAAGGATTGCACGGGCGCTCCCGGACGCTTCGAGCGCATTATGCACGCGGGAGATTTTTCCGTCGTGGTGGATTACGCGCACACAGACGACGCGCTTATTAATGTGCTGCGCACGGCGCGCGACGTTGCGCCGAAACGGATCATCACCGTCTTCGGTTGCGGCGGCGACCGTGACCGCTCGAAGCGCGCGCCGATGGGCGAAGCCGCCGCGTCTTTAAGCGATGTTGTCATTCTCACGTCCGACAATCCGCGCACGGAAGACCCCGCGCGTATTCTCGCAGACGTGGAAAAGGGAATGATGGCAACGCGCAAGCCCTATGAAAAAATACCGGATCGCCGCCAAGCCATTCACCGCGCCGTTAATGAAGCGCGCGCGGGCGACCTAGTTTTAATCGCGGGCAAAGGCCACGAAGATTACCAGATTATCGGTAAAGATGTTTTTCACTTCGATGACAAAGAGATCGCACGCGAAGCTCTCGCTGCACGCGCCTCTCTTTGATTTTCCTTAAGGCAGATTGCTAAAGATGCTCTGCCTTGCTAAAAAGCGAACGCTTCAAATGCGCCTTAAACGATTACGGTTTTTACTGTGCGGTGCAGCGGCGTACTTTATTTGCGCTTCTGTCGTTCATGGCGAAGCGCGCTTCGAGGCATGGACGAGCGACGACGGATTGCCGCAGAATTCCGTTTATTCAATTCTGCAAACACGCGACGGATACTTGTGGTTCACGACTTTAGGCGGACTCGTGCGCTATGACGGAGTGCGTTTCACGGTCTTCAATAAATCAAA
>JBPCOJ010000129.1:0-4875 GCA_051000345.1 Pyrinomonadaceae bacterium
AAGCCTACAACGAAGCGAATTATCATCAGCCGTCGGACGAGTACAGCGATTCATGGAACTTCGACGGCATGGCGCAGGAAGCAGAGATTGCTCTTGCCATCGGCCTGCGCGTGGCGAATTCAGATGAGCTGCCGCACTTCAACAAAACGGACGAGTTCGCCAAAGCGCAGCCGAACAGAAGCAGATAAGATTTTGGTAAACGCCAAGTAGAGTATGAGTATCAATCGAATATTAGGGAAAGCATCGCTTATCTTTGTTCTATTGTTTACGCAATGCTCTACTCCTGTGTTGCAGAAGAAAGACGTTCCTTCTATTCAAGGTAATGAGCAACTGCGTGTCCGCGCTCCTGAAACTACATGGGAACCGGTATATTTTGCAGAGATTGATAAGCTGGCAAAGACAGCCAAGTTAAGCAACTTAAAAGCAACCACTTTGCCAACAGATGATCTGGAAATTCGTTTCTGGGGTGGCTTTGGCATAACTGCGCTGCAAGGTTTTGCTATTAAGCGCAGTGCTGGCACATGGTCAGCCCTTCATGTTACCGATCCCCAATATAAGCATGTAAAGTATTTGGCTGTGCCTAAGTCCGGCTGGGAGACTTTGTGGAAACGCCTTGTAGATCAAAGTATTTTGACGTTACCCGATTCGTCACAGCTAGAAGACGAGGTGCATCTTAAGGATGGTATTTCTTATGTCGTGGAAATAAATATGGACGGAGCATACAGGACATATCACTATCAGAATCCGCAAGAGCAAAAGTGGAATGAAGCGAAGCAAATAGTGAAAATCAATTCTATTCTTTATGAGGAATTCAGCCCTCGAAAGTAATACGCGCTCAAATACTGATACCCGTTTTTAATGAAAACCTTCTACGTCACAACGCCGATTTATTACGTCAACAGCCAGCCGCATCTGGGCAACCTGTATACGACGCTCGTCGCCGATTGCCTGAAGCGTTACAAAATGCAGCGCGGCTTCGAGACTTATTTTTTGACTGGAACAGACGAGCACGGCGTGAATGTCGGGCGCGTCGCGGCGCAACACGGACGCACGCCGCGCGAGCACGCCGATTACGTCGCAGAGCAGTTTCAAAAATTCTTTGCGGAGTTCCATCTCGATCCGGCGCACGGCGGCTACGATATTTTTATGCGAACGACTGCCGCGTTTCATCTCGAAGGAGTAACACAGCTATGGCGGCGCGTGCGCGAGACGCCGACGCCGAAGGGACGCGAGGCGATTTACAAAGGCTACTATGAAGGCTGGTTTTGTCCTGCGTGCGCCGAGTTCAAAACAGAGGATGAATACGTCAAGCCGGAACGCGAGGGAGACGCGCCGCTGTGCCTTGTGCATCGCATCGCGCTCGACCGCGTTGCCGAAGAAGGTTATTTTTTTCGTCTCTCGGATTACGCTGACGCGCTCCTTGAGCTTTACGAATCGCGCGCGGATTTTATTCGCCCGGAATCGCGCCGCAATGAAGTGTTGAGCTTTGTGCGCGGCGGCTTGCAAGACCTTTCGATCAGCCGCCAGAAATCAAACGTCAGTTGGGGCTTGCCCGTGCCGGACGATCCAACGCACACGATTTATGTGTGGTTCGATGCCTTGACGAATTACATCACGGCCATCGGCTACGGCAACGAAGAACGCGAGCGCATCGCGGGCTACGAAAAATTCTGGCCTGCCGTTCATCTCGTCGGCAAAGATATACTGCGCTTTCACGCCGTTTACTGGCCTGCGTTTCTGCTCGCAGCAAAGCTTGAGCCGCCGCGCACCGTGTACGCGCACGGCATGTGGCTCGATAGAGACGGGCGCAAAATGTCGAAGACGCTCGGCAACACGATTGAGTTGGAAATCTTGCAACGTTATTTCTCGATTGATGCGCTGCGTTATTTTTGCTTGCGCGAAATGGTCTTCGGGCAGGACGGCAAGTTCAGTTACGAAGCATTGATTGATCGCGCAAATTCCGATCTCGCGGGCGGACTCGGCAACCTTGCGAGCCGCACGTTCAAGATGATTTCGATGTACTGCGACGGCGCGATTCCTTCCGGGCAAATCGGCGAAGATAAATATCTCTCGGCAAAACGCGCCGGAGTTGACCCTGACGCGCTCTCTTTCGCCAAAACACTCGAACGCGCGCGCGACGAATTCATCGCGCGCTTTGATGATTATGAATTTAGCCGCGCGCTCGAATCCGCTTGGAGCATCGTCGCGCATGTTGACAAAATGATTTCGGACACGAAGCCATGGGAGTTGGCGAAGGATGAAGCGCAAAAGCAGACGCTTCAAGCAGTGCTGTACCGCGCCGCAGAAGCTCTGCGCTGGCTCTCCGTTTTGCTGTACCCGGTGATGCCCGACGCCGCGCGCGGCATTCATGCGCAACTCGGCTTGACGGAAGACATCACAAAACTCGATCCCGCCGGACTCAAGTGGAATGGATTAAAAGAGCAAACTAAAATCGGCGAAAGCAAACCGCTTTTCCCGCGAATAGACAAAACGAAAACAATGGCTGAAATAGAAAAAACAAACGAACACACAGGCACGCACGCGACGGAAGCAGACGCCGTCGCAGGCGCTTCCATCACCGAAGAAACCAAGCCGCAACCTCCGATGCACGGCGCAACCGAAGCCGACGCCGTTCCCGCAAACAGCAGCGCGCAAGCTTCAGGCAGCACGCAACAGCAACAGGGCAGTGCGACGACGGCGACAGCAACGGCAAAAGACGATGATAACCTTGTGAGTTTTATCGCCATCGAAGATTTTGCCAAAGTCGAATTGCGCGTCGGCGAAATTTTAACTGCCGAGCGCGTGCCGAAATCCGATAAGCTTTTGCGCTTCACAATCGACATCGGCGAAGCACAGCCGCGACAAGTGCTCGCGGGCATTGCGGAGTATTACGAACCGGAAAAAATGATCGGGCGCAAAGTCATCGTCGTCGCCAATCTCAAGCCGCGCAAGCTTCGCGGATTTGAATCGCAGGGCATGGTCGTCGCCGCATCCTATGGCGAAGAAGGCCGCCCCGTCATCGCCACCTTCACGGAAGATGTGCCGAACGGCGCGCGCTTGAAGTAATGGCAAGTTTGCAAACGGACGCCGATTTGCAAAACACGCTAACGCGCCCGCCCGACGCTTTTCGCTGTGTTGATTCTCACGCGCACATCGGCGGCGAGGAATACGACGCGGATCGCAATGAGGTAATCGAACGGGCGCGCGCGGCGGGCGTCTGTGCAATCTTGAACATCGGATCGGGAGAGCCTGCGAGCGGTGTTTTCGAGCGCGCCATTGAAGTCGCCGAAGCGTATGAAAATGTTTATGCCGCCGTCGGCGTGCATCCGCATGATGCGCTTTTGTTTGATGAAGGCGTCGCCGCACGGCTCAAACAACTTCTCGGCGGAAGTGCGCGCGTCGTTGCGCTGGGCGAAATCGGATTGGATTATCATTACGATTATTCGCCGCGCGATGTGCAGCGCAAAGTCTTTGCCGAACAATTACGCATGGCGCAGGATTTAGCTTTGCCCGTTATCATACATTCGCGTGAGGCGGATACGGAGACGATTGACATTCTGCGGAACGAATGGCAGGGCAGCGGGCGCGGCGGTGTGATGCACTGTTTCGGCGGAAGCGCGTCGATGGCGGAAGACGCTTTGCAACTCGGAATGATGATCTCATTTGCGGGAAACATTACGTTCAAGAACGCGGAAAATCTGCGCGCTGTGGCGCGGCAAGTTCCGCTCGAACGATTGCTCATCGAAACAGATTGTCCTTATCTGACGCCTGTGCCGTTTCGCGGGCGTCGCAATGAGCCTGCGCGCGTCACAGAAGTCGCGCGCCAATTAGCGGAACTTAAAAATGTGCCTGTCGAAGAAATCGGGCGCATTACTACCAATAACTTTTCGCGTATGTTTGGCATAAACGGTATGGATAGCGAGAGCTTGAAAGCGGCGAACGACACATTGTCTTAGGACTTCGAGCCGGAAACGCTTTTGCCGCGCCCGCGTTTGATGTTATTCTCGCCCGTTGTTCGAGAGGCTTTAAGATTAGCCACAGAGACACAGAGGAAAACAGTTTTCAGTTTTGAGTTTTCAGCGGCTAAGATGGTGGCTCTGTGCGGCAAGTTCTAAACTGAAAACCGAAAACTCAAAACTGTCCGGCTCTGTGGCAAGATTTTTAACGATCACTCTATTCTATGGCACAACAAAATTCATTCGACATTGTTTCGGAGATTGATCGCGCGGAGATTACCAACGCCATCAATCAAACGACGAAGGAAATCGGGCAGCGCTTTGATTTCAAAAACAGCAAGGCCAGCGTCACGCTCGAAGAAAAAGAGCTTGTGCTCGCTGCCGAAGACGAAACACGCTTGCGCAACATGAACGACATACTGCAACAAAAACTCGTCCGGCGTGGCGTGCCGCTCAAAGGCTTGACGTATGGCACAATCGAGGCGGCGGCGGGCGCAACCGTGCGTCAACACGTCGAGTTGCAGCAGGGAATTCCGCAGGAGAAGGCTAAAGAAATCGTGCGCTTTATCAAGGACTCGAAGGCAAAGGTTCAAGCGGCGATTCAGGGCGATGTGGTGCGCATCACAGGCAAAGACCGCGACACTTTGCAGGACGTGATCGGCAAACTCAAAGCCAAGGATTTCGGCATCGACATGCAGTTTACAAATTATCGCTCGAACTAAAAACAGATGTTAGATGCTGGATGTCAGATGCTAGTAAAGATGGATTTGACTTCTGCTCACTAACATCCAGCATCTAACATCTAGCATCTGATTCTTATGTCAATGATTGGCAATCTCGCCGCGCTCAAAGAACATCGAGCTTCCGCGCATGAAATCTTCAACCTTGTCGCGGACGAGTTGGTGTTGGTCGAAGCGGA